>DATHEH010000154.1:0-15619 GCA_035318685.1 Ferruginibacter sp. | reverse complement strand
TTATAACCAGGACTTCCTCGACATGGTCTTCAAGCGTCATCATTTTTCCGGTATCATAAGTATCGGGTTTGCTTTTATTTTTTTAATAGTGGTGGGATTTTTTATGGATGACGCCATTTTTGAAGTACCTGCCGCTGCCAGTATACTTATTTTCTTTGCTGCGCTGATGGCGGTGATCGGCGCCCTTACTTATTTTTTACAAAGCTGGAGCCTGCCTTTTTTTATACTCCTCATCTTTTCCATAGACATACTTTATCAAAATGAAATAATTGACACCCGGAATAAAGCCTATGGCCTCAACTATAAAAATGAGCAGGAACGACCCGATTATAATAAACAGGCACTGCAGCAATTGTGCCTGCCTGCAAATATTGCCGCCGATAAAGCAAATATGATCACGATCCTGGAGAACTGGAAGAAAAAGCAAAAAGGAGAGAAGCCGGTAATGGTCTTTATTAATGTAAGCGGCGGGGGATTACGCAGCGGTACTTTTGTAATGAATACCCTGCAGCAATTAGACAGTGCCACTACCGGGAAGCTTTTGCAGCATACCATGTTGATCAGCGGTGCAAGCGGAGGAATGCTTGCTGCCACTTATTACCGTGAGTTATACAATCAAAAGCAAAAAGGGCAAGCGGTTAACCTTTATGACAAAGCCTATTCCGATAATATTGCCGAGGATCTGTTAAACCCGGTCTTCTCATCAATGATAGCAAGGGATATTTTTTCACCGGCGCAAAAATTCTCCGTAGGCGACTTCAAATATGTAAAAGACAGGGGTTATGCATTTGAACAGAAGCTGGGTAAGAACAGCAGGGGAGTCCTTAACAGGCAATTGAAAGATTACAGCGTTGAAGAAAAGGCAGCCAGTATTCCGTTAATGATCTTCAATTCCACCATATCACGCGATGGCAGAAGGATGATGATAAGCACACAACCGATCAGTTTCATGATGAAGCCATTTTTATATGCAAATGATCCTGCTGCCAGTCCTGATGCTGTTGATTTTGCAGCGATGTTCGTTAAACAGGATCCATTGAATATACGCCTGCTTACTGCTTTAAGAATGAATGCAACCTTTCCTTATGTTCTGCCAAATGTATGGCTGCCCAGCAATCCCGTCATTGACGTAATGGATGCCGGCTGGCGGGATAACTTTGGCCAGGAAACAACACTTCGCTTCATCGATCATTTCAGGGAATGGATGAAAGCAAATACGGGTGGCGTGCTCATCATACAGATCCGTGACCGTACACAGGATAACTGGCAGCAGCCATTTGAAGCGGGATCGGTTACGGATATCATTATTAAACCGGCCACGATGCTGCAGCATAACTGGTTCAAGCTGCAGGATTTTTCGGAAAACGACCAGTATAGTTATATGCACGCGGCCACGGATTCTGCTTTGCACCGCATCGCATTTATGTATGTGCCGGAGGAAGAACAGAAAGGGGCGGCACTTAATTTTCACCTTACGGCAAGAGAAAAAAGAGATGTGAAGACCTCTTTTAAAAATGAGTATAACCAGGCATCCATGAAGAAGGTAAAGGAATTGTTGAAATGATCAGGGCATCAGTAACTTAAATGCACGTTCGATGATCCCGATCTCGAATACAGCATGTGTTTCAGCAGGGTCGCCATCAATATGTAGCGGCGCGAGTTGCGGGTTCTTTATCGTCAGCTTCTTTGTTTGAAAATAAAGAATGTCATTGCGATGGTATTTCCTGTCTTCATAAAGACGTACCTGTCCTTTGTATACCTGTTTTAATATTGTCCAGATCGTGCGCATCTTACTCATTTCATTCACCACAACGATATCCAGTAAGCCATCATTCAGGCTGGCCTGGGGCGCTATGGTAAAATTATTTCCAAACTGGTTGCTGTTGGCAACGCTGATAAAAAAAGCATTGGTGTTAAATGATTTACCATCAAGTATCAATTCAAAGGGGTAGGACCTGGCGCTAAAGAAATTTTTAACGGACCGTTTTACGTAGGTGGCCAGTCCGCGTTTTTTTTGTTTGGCAAAATCATGTGCCACCTGCGCATCAAAACCAAGCCCCGAAAGCATACAGCTGAATTTCTTATTGATATAGAAACTGTCGATATACCCAGTGTTGCCGGAAAAGATAACTTCCAAAGCCTTACCCATCTCTTTGGGGATCTTTGCTGCAAGCGCCAGCCCGTTTCCGCTGCCCATGGGTATGATGCCAATGTTTATTGCTACTCCCTGTAATGCATTGGCTATTTGATTTACCGTGCCATCACCGCCACAAACTATAATGTCGGTGATCTTTTCTGTTGCGATCTTTTCTTTTAAAAAAAAATAATTGGCTTCCGCATTCGTATCCATTATCTCAAAAGGAATATTCTTTTCAGCTGTTTTCTTTTTGATCACTTCGGCCAATAATGACTTGCCCCTTGTTCCCGAAACAGGATTAATGAAATAAATGAGTTTTCTGGTCATAAGGGGTCACTTCATCACTAAGGTACCTAAATAAACTCTCCTGGAGGGTAGCGCCATTTGTGGGTTGGCGGGATTGAGGAGCAGGTATAACTTAAGTGGCTTACCGGTCAGCAATCTTTTTTTTGTATCTGATTGAGAAATGTCAAACAAACCCGGCGTGTTGCTGGTTTCGGTCATGATAATACTGGTATCTCCTGCTATTTCGAGATCTCTCCTGTACACCCCACCTTTTATATGTTCGCCATAGATCTGCACGATAAAAGATTTGGATCTTTTATGAAGCACTTTCTTAAGTTCCAAATTGACATCTGTTATCAGGGGGTCCGTGATGGCCTGGGCGGCTTTTTCATTGTCGATGTAAACAAAGACGGTATCCTGGGCATTCACCTGTGTTGAAGCGGAGAAAGCAAGTAATATCATGATAACAGCCTTCATAAATATTTATTTTAAAGATGCCCGCAAATATAGTTTCCACATTTCAGAAATATAAAACATTCACAATTCTTTACCATCGTATCAAAGCACTTGCCCATGTAAATCCGCTGCCGAATGCCGCAAGACAAACAAGGTCGCCATCTTTTATCTTTCCTTCTTCCCAGGCCTCACACAATGCAATGGGGATGGAAGCTGCGGTTGTGTTGCCGAATTTATGAATATTATTATGAACCTGGTCGTCCTTGAGTTTTAATTTATGCTGGATGAATTGTGCGATACGCAGGTTGGCCTGGTGTGGGATAAGCATATTAATATCAGCCGCGGTAAGGCCATTGACCAGTAATGCTTCTTCAATGGCTTCGGGCATTTTAACAACGGCTTTTTTAAAAACAGCAGGACCATCCATGAAGGGAAAGTTTTGTGCTTCATCGATCATGGCATGACTCATGAACAATTCTCCCATCTCTGCTTTATCAAAACTTGCTACAGGTTGCGACACCCAGTGATTTGCATGTGTACCGGGATTGTACATGGCAAGTATCTCTGCGCTTTCTCCATCGCTATGTAAATGCGTACTTAAGATCCCCTGGTTTTCTTTTTCAGAGGGTTGTAATAGCACAGCGCCGGCACCATCGCCAAATATCACGCTTACATTTCTTCCGCGGGTACTAAAGTCTAAACCGAAAGAATGCTTTTCGCTACCCACCACTAAAATATTTTTATACATGCCTGTTTTAATGAACTGATCAGCTACGGATAAAGCATATACAAACCCGCTGCATTGATTACGGATATCTAATGCCCCGATCTCTTTCATCTTTAATGCACGTTGTAATAAAACACCGCACCCCGGGAAATAATAATCCGGGCTAAGGGTGGCAAATACGATGAAATCAACATCCTGTGCTGTAATGCCTGCTCTTTCTATCGCAATTTTAGCTGCTTTCACACCCATTGTAGTGGTGGTTTCGCCAAGACGATCTGCATAGCGCCGCTCTTTTATACCGGTACGCTCCTGTATCCATTCATCAGATGTGTCCATATATTTCTTCAGGTCTTCATTGGTAACCACGTTCTCAGGAACATACTTCCCAATGCCGGCAATTTTACTTCTTAGCATGCAATCGATCGTTTAGGGAAGGCAATTTACAAAATAGTGTATGATTTGCAACTGTTTCGTTTGCAACTAAAAAAGAGAATGAAAATACAGACCGGGATGATCATCAGTTGACCTTTACCATGTCACGTAAACAAAAATCGTCGTCAAGCATGGGATGAACGCGTGTTTTGTAATGAACTTCTACCGAATTCCTGAGTGCGGTGCTGTTACGGATCATTTTGGAAGTAAAATGCTCCAACAGCGGAAGCAGGGAGAGTTTGTCTTCCTTTAATTTCAATTGCGCAATATAAACCCTTGAATTAATGCTGATATTTAGGAATTGGTAACCTCCAACGGTTGACATGAATGCGGTGCCTGATATAGAATCTGCGGAAATGAGCCCAAAGGGCCGGAGGTCTTCCAGGTAGCCGGTAAAAGTAATATTGTATTCTGTATCCGTTCTTTTACTAAAGATGAGTTTTACCGGTTCTTCCCTGGAACTGCCCGGTTTTTTTATAAAGGTTGCCCACTTGCCAAGTAAAGCGTCCTCAACATAAATTGTGGGGGATTCATCTAAGTAATAGGCAGAGGAATACGGGCATGAACAAAGCGTTGTGCTCAAAATAAAAAGTAACGATATTTCGAATACTGTTTTCATATTGAGTGACCTAAAGTTAAAAATGAATTTCTACAGCAGCAATAGTAAAACTCCCTGCTGCTGTAGTGTTGTTTTTACAGCGTATAACCAGTTAAAGATTCATTTTCAATGATCCACGTTGCCTGAAAATAAAAGGCCTAATTGTCTCTAAAAAATAATGCCAGCCAGCCACCGATCTCCATCAGCCAAGCTATACCAAGATGGACAATTAAGCCACCCCATATACTCTTTGTATTATAGCTTATGATACCCAGTAATAAACCTCCCCAAAAACTACTGATAGCTTCCCCCAATGGTTTTCCAAAATGGATGGTACAATAAAAACAGGCAGCCGGTATGATGCACTGCGGGCCGCATATTTTTAATAATGCTAAGACCAGGAACCCACGAAAGAAAAATTCTATGCTGATAAAATCAAATCCATAGCATAGTTCGTAAAAGAAATAATGTAACTTTTTTGAAGATAGGTCTAATTGGGTTAAAAATTTTGCTTTCGGATACATTTGTAAAAAATCATTTTGTGTGCTTGCGAGTGCGATCAATGGCACCATCACCAAAAGCATGAGCAGGTAAGGCCTTATATTGTTCATAGCCCTGGTCCCATAAAAAGGTTGGTTCTTCCTGTCTTTTATCCACCAGAGCATAAAAACAGGTACCAGCACAACAAAGACCCTGGCCACCCAGTTTAAACTTTGTATCCAAAATACCTGTTCATCGCCACGCCATATTTTTTTAATAAGTAGCTGGTGGAGATCAAAATTTACGCGGAAGGAAAAAAAAGCCGGTGCCAGGATAAGAATTATCCAAAACCAATGGTTCTTATAATAAGTACGGTCTTTATAAAATAATGGTTGAAGAAAAAATGCCAGGGCGAATGGAATAAAGTAAAGCAAGTAATAGCCAAAAAAATCGCTGAGCTTTGTTTGTCCGCCGGCTACATAGCGGGTCTCCAGCTGGTGCCCGTAATTCAAATAGATACATGTTCCGATAAGCAAAAGGATCAACAGGAAATAATAAATATTGAATGCCTGTTGATAAAAACTCCTGATGTATTTAAAAATTGAGGACAAGTATTTTTCTATAAAGATAGCCAAGGCATAGAAACAAAAAGCCCCCGCATAAGCAGGGGCCGGCACGCATGAAAATAAATTATTTATACCCGATCCATTTTCTTAACTCTATATTGAACAACCAATAAATACCATTTGCATACCCAAAATTGAAGGCTGCTTCTGTTTTGGCAGTTTCAGGCAGGGTTAGAATTTTGGTCAGGAACCCGGTTGAGATATCATATAACTCTACCTGTTTATTGGTGATGTTGAGAACTCCCAATTCCTGGCCTTTTGCCCCGGTGTATACCACAGTAGTGTAATTATAGTCTTCAGGAGCATAGCTCAGGTCCTCATCTTCGCTTGCACCGTCTATTTTTCTACGACCCCAGTGAATAGCAGTGCTGCTGTCCTGAGCTATGCCATCATTGTCATACATGAATATCCTGCCACCTTTTAAAAATAACACGCGTTTATTTGCTGTGTTATAAGTACCTACTGATTGCGCATCAGGCTGGTTCATTCCTTCTATTAAAACATTCAGGTCAGTAGGCATTCCTGAATTGTCGAGCGTATAAGTAAACCATCCTGTTTCGCTAAAGCCGTTGCCGGAGACTGATTTAGCAGCAGGGTTATACCAAAGCCCGCGGGTATCGATCATGGTTGTTTGATCATCGCTACTAAGACGGTTACCTTTATCATCAAAAACCCCCATGGGGTAGCCCGTATTGCCGGCAAAGGAGGCATAATACTTTTTTTGTACCGGGTGCCAGATGATACTCGCACCTCTTGTACCCGCCATTTTCTCTTCATCGTCAATTTTTGCCCGCATTTGCAGTTCGGACACTTTTTTAAGGGGGATCCTAGGTTGCGCCTCTGATACAATTGCGGCAGCTAAAAATAACAGGGCAAATAAAATTACTTTTTTCATATTTGTGGTTTTGTGGTTTTATTTCGCAAGTAATGAATAAATGGCATTCATTCCAATACCGTCTTTTGGGTATTTTTATTCACATTACTTGAGTATTGTTAAGCAGTTTTAGGTGCAGCATTCAATGTTTTCCATAATAGGTCCTTTAGTTCCGGCAATCCCTGGCCGGTAACCGATGAGATAAAAACATGTGGAATTTTTTTTGGCAGCTCTTTCTCAATAGCTGTCTTCAATTCGTCATCCAGCATATCTGATTTGCTTACGGCAATGACAAAATCCTTTTGCAGCATTTCGGGATTGTATTGCTCAAGTTCGTTGTGCAGAATCTTAAATTCTTTTTTGTGGTCTTTGCTATCGGCAGGAATTAAAAAAAGCAGTATGGAATTGCGTTCAATATGTCTCAAAAAACGATGTCCCAACCCTTTACCTTCGGCAGCGCCTTCTATGATACCAGGCAGGTCGGCAATACAAAAACTTTTTGCATCCCGGTATTCTACCATACCCAGTTGCGGCACCAGGGTAGTAAAAGCATAATCTGCGATCTTTGGCTTTGCAGCGGTAATGCTGCTTAATAAAGTTGATTTGCCTGCATTGGGAAATCCTACCAGCCCCACATCTGCCAATACTTTTAGCTCCAGTACCTTCCAGCCCTCCACGCCTTCTTCACCTGGTTGTGCGTATTCAGGCGCCTGGTTGGTAGCAGTTTTAAAATTACTGTTACCTAATCCACCCCGACCACCTTTCATTAATATGGCTTCCTGGCCATCTTCCAGTATCTCAACTTCTTTCTCACCGGTTATCTCATCCCGTGCAATAGTACCCAATGGCACTTCAATGATGATATCCTTCCCCGTTCTGCCGCTTGAATTATTTTTACTGCCAGCCTCGCCATCCTCAGCAAGTACATTTTTAAAATAGCGAAGGTGCAATAAGGTCCACAGTTGTGCATTTCCTTTTAAAATAATATGAGCGCCCCTGCCGCCATCCCCGCCATCAGGCCCTCCCATAGCGGTTAATTTATTGCGCATAAAATGCTTGCTCCCGGCGCCTCCGTGTCCACTCCGGCAAAATATCTTTATCTGGTCTACAAAATTTGACTTCTCCATTTGCTGCAAATGTCCGTAAATTTTTACCATTAAGGCAGAGAACCTTAAATTGCACTCATGAAAAAACTACTTCTTATTGCGGTGATTGCGGTAATAAGCTCCTGTTCTTCAAAAAAAATGACAATGACAGGGGATGATATTCCGGATTGTATTCAAAAAATGATCACCCGGTTCCAGGAGGAAGACAAACAAAATCCGCCGCGTCGTGTATACAGGTATACATATAATGGAAACTTTGTTTATTATGTTCCACCGATCTGTTGTGATCAGTTCAGTGATCTTTATAGCAGCAAATGTGAATTGTTAGGTCATCCTGACGGAGGCTATACAGGAAAAGGAGATGGAAAGGTTCCGGATTTCCAGGATAAAAGAAGCGAAGAAAAACTGGTCTGGAAAGATGAACGAAAGTAAAGAACGGCTATTACTTTGTTTCATTCCATGTTCTAAATGAAGGATGCAGTTTTGAGATATTTTCCGGAATGTGCCTGAGCGGTTCACATTCCGTCCACCCTTTATACATATCTGCCGGTAACTGCTGGTAGAGTTTTGTTCCTTCACTTTTCCAGTTCATCATCTCATCACTTACCTGCTTTACAATTTTTGAAGGATTACCAACTACCATGCTTCTTGCCGGAATAATATCATCGGCCCTGATAAAAGTAAGAGCACCAACAATGCATTCATCACCGAGCTGCACATTATCCATGATCACGGCATTCATCCCGATCAAACAATTCCTGCCGATGGTAGCGCCATGAATGATGGCCCCATGCCCGATATGTGCGGCTTCTTTCAATAAGACTGTAATACCCGGGAACATGTGAATGGTACAGTTCTCCTGCACATTACACCCGTCTTCAATAATGATCTGTCCCCAGTCACCCCGCAATGCGGCGCAGGGACCTATGTAAACATTTTTTCCAATGATCACATTGCCGGTAACAGCGGCTTGCGGATGAATGAACGAGGATTCGTGGATAACGGGGATGTGTTTGTTGAACGAGTAGATCATATGAATGAAGTATAAAAAGTAAATAAGGGTATATAAAGGGCATTAGGATTGAGAAGAATTTGTTTTTTGATCATCTCTTTTTTTTGCGAAGAAAGATCAGGTACCCATTTAACAACCGCTCAATCTCTTTCCCTTTCTGCTTAAAAATCATCAATGTTTCTTCTGAAATATATTCTTCGTCGAATGCATCTATTAAATGATTTATTGTTTCAGTTAAAGAACCTCTTGCCTGGATGCAAAAATGTATCTGGTCTGGGTATGTAAATCTTCCATGGCCTTCAGTTATAAGGGCGTTTATAGAACGCGAGCCCTGGTAATTTGATCTATTAGCCTGAATTTTTCTTCGCCCGGAAATTTTTGTGTCAGCTTTCGAATTTCATTCTTAAAATCCCTTACTTTCTTCCACAGATCTAGTTCCTCAAAACCAAAATTGATAGCTGTCATAGAAGTACTTTTTATACTTTATTTACCTTATATACTAACCAGCTTTTTATCAGTACGAAAACAGGTTCCTTTGAAAAGAGCTACGGTATGCGCATTTTGATTGCTTATGGTAATATGATACAGGCCTGTTGATCTTCCATTATGAAGTTCTTTTGCTTCTGCGGTCAATATATCACCTACATGTACGGGCTTTAAAAAATTAATGGCCGTATCCAGCGCAACCGATAATACATTTCGGTTATTACACGCAAATGCAAATGCACTGTCGGATAAGGAAAAAGCAATACCGCCATGTACGATGCCAAAGCCATTGATCATCTCTTCACGTACGGTCATCTTTATCTTACTATAGCCTTCTTTTACTTCCAGTACTTCTATACCCAGCCACTGGCTGAAGAGATCATGCTCCATCATGTGGGTTACTACCTGTTGGGCGAGTTCATTAGCATTCATAGTTAATAAGTTAACAAGTTGGCAAGTTGATAGGTTAAAAAGCAGAAAGCGATCTTCGTTTAACTTTCCTTGTTCTTTTTATCCAGGAAAGTAATATAACCATTTAGGAGCTTTTCTACTTCAGTTAATTTATTCCTGAATTCATTTAGAACTTCCTGATTAATAATAGAACAATCAAATGAATCAATAAGATGATTTAAGGTTTCGCTTAAAGAGCCCCTGGCTATAACACAAAATCCCAATCTGTCCGGGTAGGTCCTTCTTCCATGTCCTTCTGCAATTTGTGTATTCACAGATCTCGAACTACGGATCAATTGATCAGTAAGCCGGTATTTTTCTTCAGCCGGAAAATTTTTTACAAGAGCGGAAATGTCGTTCTTAAGTTGCCTTGATTTTTTCCAAACTTCTAATTCTTCAAAACTTTGGTAGGGCATGGAATATGAGTTTTTATACGGTAGCTAGTCTATAAACTTATCAATTTTTCAACAACTACTATTCTCCTTTAAAGACAGGGAGTCTTTTCTCCAGGAACGAAGCAATACCTTCTTTATAATCCTGTGTTTCTGCGGATTTCTGCTGGTATTTATCTTCGATCATTAACTGTTCTTCCCAGTTATTGGTGAAGGATCTGTTTAAAATATGCTTAGTATAAGCCAACCCTTTTGTTGGCATTTGCGAAAGCGTGATGGCGATTTTTTTACTTTCTGTTTCAAAATCCGCGTCATCAAAAACCTTGTAGATCATTCCTATTCTTTCTGCTTCCTGTGCAGGAACCTTATCGCCCAGCATCATCAATGCGCTTGCTTTTTGCCAGCCGATGAGGCGGGGTAAAGTGAAAGTTCCGCCGCTATCAGGCACCAAACCGATCTTGCTGAATGCCTGCAAGAATGACGCTGACCTGGCTGCAACAACCACATCACAACATAAAGCCATATTTGCGCCTGCACCGGCAGCCACGCCGTTAACAGCGGCCACTACAGGCTTTGGCAGGTTCCTGATCTTTTTTACGATGGGATTATAATGTTCGGAAAGGATCTGTTTTATCTCCAGCTTCTTTTCTCCTACCAGCTCGCTAATATCCTGTCCTGCAGAAAAAGCCTTGCCTGCGCCTGTAATATATACACAACGTATATCTTGTACAGAAGCGCACTCATCGAGGTGGCTTTGAAGTAGAAACGCCATCTCCCTATTGAAGGAATTGAATTTATCCGGGCGGTTAAGGGTGATATAGGCAACGCCATTTTTAATTTCGAATAATACAGCAGACATCAATGATTTTTTAATGATAGTAAATAAATATTAACGGCATTAAGATCACACATCAAAACTCTTCACTTCTTTATGGGTTAGTAAGAACTCATTGACCAGGTCGTAGTTCCTGTCGGGTGAACTGATACGATAAAGATATACAGCATCATTATTGTCCTTTACAAACTTCATGCAACGGAAAGTAAGATTGTGTGAGCGGAAAAAATCTTCCAGCTCCTGCCGGAAATTCTTACCCAGTTCAACTGTCCGTATCTTATAATCCTTAACCTTGTGAAACCTGTTTATAAATCTTTGCACCGGTTCCAAAACAAAAAGTGCTATTACCACCATTGCTGATACAACAATTGCCAAAGTGTAATTATGGTAACCGATAGCCATCCCCAATGCGGCAGTTACCCAAATGAGCGCAGCTGTGGTCAACCCGTTAACGGTTATGCCTTCTTTAAAAATAACACCGGCGCCAATAAAACCAATTCCTGTAACGATATTGCTGGCGATCCGGTCTGTACTGCCTGATCCGCCCATTTCTTTTGAGAGGATCGTATATAAACAGGAGCCAACACAGATCAGGATCATGGTACGGAAACCTGCAGGTTTGCTCCGGAATTCTCTTTCCAAACCAATAATAGCACCAATAATAAAGGCGGCCGAAACCTGGGCAGCTTCTTCAAAATAAATGGATAGGTCCATAGGCATAAATTTAAGCAATTGAAAGTAAAATATCCTGAACTATTTTTTATTTTGTTGCTGCAAAAGACCAAACGATTTTCGATCCTGATCTAAAACAAAAAGATATGAACGCAGTAAAATTATGTTACCTAATGATGCTTGGCGCCTTATTAGCAGGTTGCAGTTTCAATTGCTCTGTTGGTGAAAGCAAACCTTTAAAATCGAAGACCATAACCTCCGCGGATAATATGCCCCTTAACGGTGCGGTAATTAAAAATGATATTGAACTGGAAGCAACTGCTGTAAAGGTCAGCCAGGTGTACCTGCTGGACGCAAATAAGAATTTAATGGAAGACAATGTAACTGCTGTGGGCAAAAAGATCTATGTGATCATAAAAACAGATACGGGTTGGATAAAAGAAAACGGGAAGTCGTTTATTGGTGCTTCAGAAAGAATATCCACTTCGGCAGGCAAGGTACTCGTTGATGCCGCTGATATTTTTATTGATCATGAAGCGACGGGCATGCCTGCCGATGACGCAGGTGTTATAAGTCTTTCTGCAGTTATAACACAGGCCGACCCGGGAGTAGAAAATTTTACGGTGCAGTTCAGGGTATGGGATAAGAAAGGTGAAGGAGAGATCAAAGGGAAATATAAATTCAGGATAAGAAAGTGATAGCAGGAATTAATGACATTTAAAATAATCAAAGGGTTCTTTACAGTCATTGCATTGATATAGCGCCTTGCAGGCCGTAGATCCAAACTGGCTGATAAGTTTAGTGTTAACCGAATTACACTGCGGGCATATTATTTTTGATTCTTCTTCAAACAATAATTTTTCTATCCTGTTAAGCGCTGCAGGTGGCGCAATACCATAGGCTTTTAATTTTTCTTTTCCTGTCTCGCTCATCCAATCTGTTGTCCACGCCGGTGAAAGAACGGATGTGATCTTTACTTTCTTAAAACCATTCATTAAAAGTGCTATGCGAATATTTGCAGCGATCATATCCATCGCCGGGCAGCCGGTATAAGTGGGTGTGATGATCACTTCAATTTCATCATCATTTATCTTTACATCCCTGATGATGCCAAGATCGGTAACTGTAAGAACAGGCACTTCGGGGTCTGTTACCTGTCCTAATATCTTCCAGACCTCTTGTTTGGAAAACTCCGGGAAGTGGGTCGACCGTATTTGTTCTTTAGTATCGTTCATAATTAAAGGTTACCATTCACAGCCCGGATATGCCCTTTGCATGAATTGCAGGTCAGCTAAAATAAAGCCCATGTGTTCAGAATGTGTTCCTGTTTTTCCGCCTGATTGCTGGAACGTGGTTGCAGGGAACGGCAATGTTGCTTCTGTAAATATTTCTTTTATTCTTTCTTCCCATTTGTTTTTTAATGATGTCATATCAACAGCATATCCTTCCTTTACCGCAGCTTCTTCATAACCGGCTGTGATGAACAGTTCACCTGTATAGGTCCATATTTCATTAATGGCCTTCAGCATCCTGTCATGACTTTCTTTTGTTCCATCACCCAGGCGTATCACCCATTCACTGCTCCAGCGAACGTGATAGGTTACTTCTTTTAAAGCTTTTGCTGCAATGGCTGCTAGCTGCTCATCTTTGCTTTGCTGTAATTGTTCATACAGTAAAAATTGGTAGCTGCTGAAAAAGAACTGGCGTAATATGGTTTGCCCCCAGTCGCCATTGGGTTGCTCCACCAGTAAACAGTTCTTATATTCACGCACGTCTCTCAGGTAAGCCAAAGTATCTTCATCGCTTCCATCAGCTTTTAATGACGCAGCATATTGATAAAAATTCCTTGCCTGGCCTATAAGGTCAAGGGAGATATTCGTTATAGCAATGTCCTGTTCAAGAATAGGCCCATGCGCACACCATTCTGCATTCCTTTGCGCAAGGATCAGTGCGTTATCTGCGAGATGTATGTTATAATCAAAAAGCGAACTGTTCATTAACGTTGATTTATTCTTTTTGTCCTCTTACATATGACCTACTTCATCGGGAAGATCGTAGAATGTGGGATGGCGATATATTTTATCATTGGCCGGCTCATACAATTCTTCGGCTTCATCGGGGTTGCTGGCATGAATGTATTTGCTTTCCACAACCCAGATACTTATACCTTCCTGCCGGCGTGTGTAAACGTCCCTGGCATTTTCCACAGCCATTGCAGCATCCGTTGCATGAAGGCTGCCAACGTGTTTATGATCGAGGCCTTGTTTACTTCGGATAAAGATCTCCCAAAGCGGCCAGCCCCCTCCGCCCCCTGAAGGGGGAACCTGGGAGCTTTTAAAATCACTACTTCCTGCATTTTCTTCAGGAATGTCTCCGTAATAATATTTTCGAATTTTATACGACATAAAAATTTATTTAAGCGGCGTCTTGTTTTTTACGATCAGCTTTTTTTGCTGCATAAGCTAATGCAGCTTCTCTTACCCATGCGCCTTCATCATGTGCTTTATTTCTTGCTTCAAGCCTCTGTTTGTTGCAGGGGCCATTTCCTTTTACCACGTTCCAGAATTCCTCCCAGTTTATTTCTCCAAAATCATAATGCTTTCTTTCTTCGTTCCAGTTCAGTTTATCATCGGGTAGTGTCATTCCCAAAACCTTTACCTGCTCTGCGGCCATGTCAATGAATTTCTGGCGCAGTTCATCATTTGTCATTCGTTTTATTTTCCATTTCATGCTCTGGTCACTGTTGGTAGATTCGGAATCCTTTGGCCCAAACATCATAAGGCTCGGCCACCACCAGCGGTTAATAGCATCCTGGCACATATCTTTTTGTGCTTTTGTTCCTTTGCTTAAAACCAGCAGGCTTTCAAATCCCTGGCGCTGGTGAAAACTTTCTTCTTTACAAATACGTACCATCGCTCTTGCATAGGGACCGTAGGAAGTACGGCATAACATCACCTGGTTTAAAATGGCGGCGCCATCAACCAGCCACCCGATGGCTCCCATATCTGCCCATGTTAAAGTGGGGTAATTAAAGATGGAAGAATATTTTGCTTTACCACTTAGCAGGTCTTCCACCATCTGGTCGCGTGAAGTGCCCAATGTTTCGGCAGAAGAATATAAATAAAGGCCATGGCCTGCTTCATCCTGTACTTTGGCGATCAATACCGCTTTTCTTTTTAAAGACGGGGCTCTTGAGATCCAGTTACCCTCGGGTAACATGCCAACAATTTCGCTGTGTGCGTGCTGGCTGATCTGGCGTACATTGGTTTTACGATAAGCGTCGGGCATCCAGTCCCGCGGCTCGATCTTAATTTCCTTGTCGATCTTATCCTGGAATATTTTTTCAAGATCCTGTACCTGCATAGCTCGAGTTTAGACTGCAAAATTAATATAAAAAACTAACAACTGTTAGTTTTGATTAACCGGTTTTAAGCGTTTTAACAGGGAAGAAAGTTACCCGTTTGTTTTACTTCACGTCAAAATCTACCACTACAGTTTCCGTTTTTGGGTGACTCTGACAGGTAAGGATAAATCCTTCATCCACTTCTTCCTGT
This sequence comes from Ferruginibacter sp., assembly GCA_035318685.1. Classification (GTDB taxonomy): domain Bacteria; phylum Bacteroidota; class Bacteroidia; order Chitinophagales; family Chitinophagaceae; genus Ferruginibacter. Next base: position 497 of record DATHEH010000154.1, on the reverse strand, counting down.
TCAAGTCCCCAGTTTACATCCATCTCCACTTCTCCCGATATCAATTTTGCTTTGCAGGTGCAGCAAACCCCGCCTTTGCAGGCGAAGGGCAGGTCTGCCCCCTGCTTTAAAGCCGCATCCAAAATGCTGTCGTTATTGAAGCCCAGGTCAAAGTCAAAACTCCGGCCATCCAGTTTTACGGTTATTTTACTCTTTGGGCCATCATTGTTAACTGGTTTCAGCGGGTTGTTAGCTGTCGGTTTCTTTTGTCCCGGTGTAGTAAAAAGTTCAAAATGAACTTTCTTTTTATCAATACGGTGCTGTTCTAAAAAATCTTTTACGCAAAAGATCATTTCTTCCGGTCCGCAAATAAAAAATTCATGGGTGTTCTTATAATCTATCAGTCTGCCAAGGTCCGTTAATTTGTTTTTGTCGATCCTCCCCGAATTGATCGGGGCGTCTGTTCTTTCACGGCTCAGGATATTGATAAAATTAAAACGGTTAAGGTATTTATTTTT
>DATHEH010000153.1:0-6510 GCA_035318685.1 Ferruginibacter sp. | reverse complement strand
AAGTTACCATTAATAAACTTGACCCTTCCAATAATGCGATCACCCCGCAAAAATTATTCACCAATTTTTACGACAAGGATTTTTTATACAAGCTCAACAGTGATGCAAAAGGCATACAGGAGATAGAATTAACGCCTATTGATAAAACAAAACTCTTTCATAAAGTAATTGTGTATATCAACAAGGCTACACAAACCATTACTTCAACCAAAGTATTTGAAAAAGCGGGTAACCGCTATACCTATACCGTGAGCGGAATAAATACAAACGCCAATGTTCCGGATGCGATGTTCTTATTTAATCAAAAGAATTACCCGGGTATTGAAGTAGTTGACCTCAGGTAATGTTTGACACACAGAAAATATTTTAAATGATGAGTTGTTCTAAACAGCTCATTTTTATTTTCCCCAGCGATAGGTGTTGTTATTTATCCCCGCAAGGTCAAGCACCCGGTCAACAACCGTGGCAGCAAGTTCTTCAATGGTTGCAGGTTTACTATAAAAAGATGGTGTGGCCGGGCAGATGATACCTCCTGCCAGGGTAATGGTTTCCATATTGCGTATATGAATAAGATTGTAAGGCGTATCCCTTATCACGCAGATCAGTTTTCGCCTTTCTTTTAAAACAACATCGGCTGCCCGGCTTATCAGGTCATTGGAAATACCAGCAGCAATACGCCCCAACGTCCCCATGCTGCAGGGAATGATGATCATGGTATCATACTGTCCTGATCCCGAAGCAAAAGGTGCATTAAAATCCTGTTGGGTATAAAATTTTGCAGGGATATCTTTATGATCATCGCTATCAAGTTCGATCTTCCATACCTCCTTCGCGTTCTCCGTCATTACAACAGAAAGCTCATTCCATTGATCCTTAAGTAATACCAGTTTATTCAATAAAATTTTTGCATATATCGACCCGCTTGCCCCTGTAACTGCTACTACAATTTTTTTCATTAATTTTCCGTTTAATAAGGTCTAAGCTACAAAACAATTAAATATGCAAAAGGTTTTAGGTTTTTTGGGCGTATGGGCAGTATCGCTGATGCTGGTTTCTTTCGATTCCCCAAAAAAAGAAAAGATCAAATGGATAACACTAAATGAGCTGCAGGCAGCTTATGCCAAAAAACCAAAGCCAATTATAATAGATGTGTACACAAACTGGTGCGGCTGGTGTAAAGTGATGGACAAGAATACTTATGGCAATGAAAAAGTAGCGGCTTATCTTAATGAACATTTTTACGCGGTAAAGTTCAATGCCGAATCAACAGACTCTGCCATGTTGGGAACAAAAAAGTATGGCTATAACCCAGCTTATAATGCAAATGAACTTGCTGTTTATTTATTATCGGGGCGTATGGGTTATCCTACAACAGTGCTGCTATCGGCTTTAGATGCACAGCCTGCTCCCTTATCAGGATACCTTAAACCTTCTGAACTGGAACCTCCTGTAAAATATTTTGGTGAAGGTGCATACAAGCACCAGAACTTTCCTGAATACATGAAAGGATTTGCCGCAACCTGGTGAACTAAAGATCTTAAGTAGTAATATTGATCCCTGATATTATCCCGGGCTTCGTAAGAAGCCCGGTTTTATTTATGTCATGTTACCATTCAAAATTGTAATTTCCCTATTCAATATACAATGGCTGCACCAAAATTACAGCGAAGTTTAGGCTTGTTTCATTCTACAGTGCTCAACATGATCGACATGGTGGGCATCGGTCCCTTTGTAACCTTACCTATTGTTATGGGATTGATGGGCGGCATGTTCTTATATGCGTGGATAGCGGGTGCCATACTTTCTTTGGTAGATGCCATGATCTGGAGCGAACTCGGCGCTGCCTATCCCCTGGCAGGTGGCAGTTATAATTTCTTAAAAGAGGCCTATGGCAAAAATGGTATGGGCAGAATGATGAGCTTCTTATATGTATGGCAAACAATCATTCAGGCGCCGTTGGTTGCCGCTTCTGCAGCCATCGGTTTTTCGCAATACTTAGGTTACCTCGTTCACCTGGATGACTGGCAGCAAAAAGCAGTTTCTGCCGCGGTGATCATCTTTGTTACCATTTTATTATACCGGAAGATCGACAGCATAGGAAAGATAGGTGTATTGCTATGGACAGGCGTAATACTTACATTGGGATGGATAATCATGGGTGGTATTGCTAATGGAAATTTTTTACAACCACTAAAAGACATCAACGCAGATTTCAGCTGGGGGCACCTGGCATCATTTGCATTCGGACAAGCCTGCATCAAATCGATCTATAGTTACCTGGGGTATTATAATGTTTGTCACCTGGGTGCTGAAATAAAAAACCCCGGAAAAAATATTCCACGCAGCATGTTCATTTCTGTGATCGGCATTGCTGTTCTTTACATTGCCATGAACATGAGTGTTGGCAGCGTGATCTCCTGGCAGGAAGTAAAGCAATGGCAGGCTGACGGCATAAATAATTTTGTTGTAAGCACTTTCTTTGAAAGATTATATGGTGAAGCGGCTGCAAATATTGCGACGATCATGATACTTTGGGTTGCACTGGCTTCTTTATTTGCCGTAATGCTGGGTTATTCAAGGATCCCATACGCCGCTGCGGTTGACGGAAGTTTTTTCAAAATATTTGCTAAACTACACCCGACGCGGAATTTCCCTTACGTTTCTTTACTGGTACTGGCAGCTTTTGCTTTTGTATTTAGTTTATTATTCAGGATGAGTGACGTGATCAGCGGCATATTGGCCATGCGCATTATGATACAATTCATCGGGCAGGCTGTTGGTGTGATCATACTCCGAAAAAGAAACGGCACAAAAAACCTTCCCTACAAAATGCCCTTGTATCCCCTCCCGGTGATCCTTGTCATTGCCATGTGGCTCTTTGTTTTTTATTCTACCGGCCTGGAGGTGATCAATTCTTTCTTAATTGTGATCGGCGCAGGACTGATCGTTTATTTTGTTTATGCAAGATTGCAAAAGCAATGGCCATACAAAAAAGGTAAAGAAGAAGTCATGCACGGCGAATTATAATGATGGAAGATCATCTGTCTCCTGCATGGTATTTTTTTCAAATGACAGGCCCATGCAATAGCTCCCATTCGTAATAACAAGGTAAGGAACCTGCAATGTTATATTGTACCTCAGTGCCTGGTCAAGCACTGATTTATCGAGCACCACATTCATCTCTTTACATTCGACGATCATCCAGGGTTTTGAATTCCGGTCGTACACAACAATATCAAAACGTTTTTTTAGTTCGCCGAGTTTAATTTCTTTTTCCACGGCTATTAAGGATGCGGGATATTTTTTAACATGAATAAGATATTGCAGGAAATTCTGACGCACCCATTCCTCGGGAGAAAGTATTACCCATCGTTTGCGCACTTCATCAAAGATGAATTCTTTATGATCTTCTTTTTTTATTTTGGGCTGGTATGGAGGATATTCGATCTTGATCATCTCGGTAATCTTAGCTTCGCAAAAGAATTTTGTATATTTAATGTTAAAATGACCGGAAAGATATGAAGACAAAAGAAGATATAGTTAAGAATTGGCTGCCCCGTTATACAGGGGAAAAACTGGAGAATTTTGGGAAATATATTTTATTGACCAATTTCAGTAATTACCTGGAGATGTTCGCCAAATGGAATAATGTAAAAGTAGTTGGTACCGACAGGCCCATGCAATGCGCCACAGCCGATGACATCACGCTCATCAATTTTGGCATGGGTAGCCCGGGTGCTGCAACCGTGATGGACCTCTTAACTGCCATTGAACCAAAGGCCGTGTTATTTTTGGGCAAATGCGGGGGATTAAAGAAAAGAAATAAAATTGGCGACCTGATATTACCCATTGCTGCTATAAGGGGCGAGGGTACGAGCAATGACTATTTTCCTCCCGAGGTACCGGCACTCCCGGCTTTCGCATTACAGAAGGCTATTTCTACAACGACGAGGGATTATGGCTGCGATTATTGGACCGGTGTTTGTTATACCACCAACAGGCGGGTATGGGAACATGATGAAGTATTTAAGGAATACCTGCAAAAGGTAAGGGCATATGCCATTGATATGGAAACAGCAACAATATTTACCGTTGGCTTTTATAATAAAATTCCTACCGGTGCGCTGTTGCTGGTAAGTGATAGCCCGATGGTGCCCGAAGGTGTAAAAACGGAAGACAGTGATAAAAAAGTAACGGCCGAATTCGTTGAGCGTCATTTAAAGATCGGTATCGATTCACTGAAGCAACTGATCAATGACGGTTTAACGGTAAGGCATCTAAAATTTTAAATTATGCAACGTTTATTGATATTATCGGCGATATTTTTGCTGACCATCTCTGCAGAAAAATGTAATGAGAAAAAAGATACCGCCGGTGAAGTTTATAAAGGCAGGCTGGAGATCAAGGCCCTGTGCATGAACTATACCATCAAACTCCTGGAGGGCAAAATGGACACGTCGCAAATTGTCAGCAACTGGACAGACGAGACCACCAATAAATCTTATACCAGCGTATTTGCCTTGAGGAATCCCTGCAATTATCCCGCTACAATAAAACAAGGGGAAGAATTTTATTTCATGATCGACACCGCAGCCTCCCCACCATGTGCTGTTTGTATGGCTTACTACCCCATCCCGGGTAAAAAACTTGCTATAAAAATCGTTACAAAATAAATGGCGCCCTTATTAAGTATCCATGAGCTAAGTATCCGGTTCAAAACGGAAGAAGCAGAAACCATTGCTGTAAATAAAAGTTCATTTACTGTCAATAAAGGAGAACTTGTTGCCATTGTGGGCGAGAGTGGTTCAGGTAAATCCATTACTGCATTATCCTTATTACGATTATTACCAGAGCAGGCAATCATTTCCGGCGAGGTCTTGTTTTTTCAAAATGAAAATGAAAGTGTTGACCTATTAAAATTACCTGCCGGCAAAATAAACAGCATCAGGGGCAACCATGTCGCCATGATATTCCAGGAACCCATGAGTTCATTGAACCCCGTCTTTACCTGCGGGCACCAGGTAATGGAAGCCATACAATTGCATCAACAGGTTTCAAAACAAGAGGCAAAACAAAAAACGATAGCACTTTTTAAAAAAGTTAAGCTGCCCGAACCCGAAAATATAGTGAACAGGTACCCGCATCAACTCAGCGGTGGACAAAAGCAAAGAGTGATGATCGCCATGGCCATGAGTTGTGACCCTTCTTTACTGATAGCCGACGAACCCACCACTGCATTGGACGTAACTGTTCAGAAAACAATACTTGAACTGGTAAAGGAATTGCAGCAACAAAATAATATGGGTGTTATTTTTATTACGCATGATCTTGGTGTTGTGGCAGATATTGCTGATAAGATACTCGTGATGTATAAAGGCGAGATTGTAGAACAGGGAGCGGCAAAGGATATCCTTCATTCGCCACAACATCCATACACAAAAGCATTATTGGCCTGCAGGCCGGCGGGGCAACCAAAGGGAAAGCGATTGCCGGTGGTAAGTGATTTCCTGGGGTCAGAGGCTTCAAGCTACAAGCCGCAAGTGACATCTCATAACCCAGGCCCCCAACAACAAACAATAAACCACAAACCAGGAACCAACATCCTCGAAATTAAAAACCTCAACGTTCATTTTCCTGTAAAGAAAAATTTGTTGGGCAAGCCCACACTTTTTTTTAAAGCAGTTGATGATGTAAGTTTTTCTGTACAGGATGGCGATATCGTTGGCCTTGTTGGTGAAAGTGGTTGTGGTAAAACAACATTGGGAAGAACTATCCTCCACTTAATAAAATCCACTTCGGGAAATATTATATTAAATGGAAAAGATATCACCCAAACAGATCCATCTGTACTACGCACAATGCGCAAGAACCTGCAGATCGTTTTCCAGGATCCCTATGGCTCCCTTAATCCACGTATTACCATTGGCAATGCCATACTCGAGCCATTGAAAGTGCATTCCGTTTTAAGTAACAACAAGCAGCGAAAAGAAAAAGTAATGGCACTTTTGGAAAAAGTAAGTTTGAGTACAGGCCATTTTAACCGGTATCCTCACCAGTTCAGCGGCGGCCAGCGTCAGCGGATCTGCATAGCACGGGCCCTTGTACTGAATCCTTCTTTTTTAATTTTTGATGAGAGTGTATCTGCCCTTGACGTAAGTGTGCAGGCGCAGGTACTTAATTTACTGAATGACCTGAAAAAAGAATTTGGCTTTACCGCTATTTTTATTTCACACGATCTTGCCGTGGTACATTATATCGCTGACCGGATCCTGGTGATGCATAAAGGTAAAATTGTTGAAGAAGGAACCGCTGAGCAGGTTTACTACCATCCAAAAAATGAGTATACGCAAAAACTGGTTAGCGCCATACCCGGGAAAAGCATATTTCAATCTTCATAGTCGCCTATGTTCTTTAATGCACCGTAATAATCTTCTGTTCCGTAAAACCCCTTACCGCTTTTGTGAAAACCGAAAAGCATTTTCTTCAGTAACCTTTGTAGCTGCTCATCCA
>DATHEH010000152.1:0-14395 GCA_035318685.1 Ferruginibacter sp. | reverse complement strand
GTAAACCATGCCGCAAAGAGGTCTTGCGGATGTCTGTTGGATTGAACCACGCACTCTCTAAAAAAATATTTTTTGTGGATGCAGACACGCCGCTGTGCGATCCGCCATATACGCCGCCAATGCACATAGGTGCCTCGGTATTGCAGATCATCAGGTCTTCAGCAGAAAGCTTTCTTTCTTTTTCATCCAGTGTTACAAAACTTGTTCCTTCCGGTAAATTTTTAACGATCACTTTCCTGCCCTTTATCGCGGCGGCATCAAAAGCGTGGAGAGGCTGCCCCGTTTCGTGCAGGATAAAATTGGTGATGTCTACAATATTATTGATCGGGCGCAACCCAATGCTTTTTAATTTTTGTTGCAGCCACGCAGGGCTCCCGGCGATGGTCACACCTTCAATACTTACTCCCGAATACCTTTGACAGGCTTCTGTATTTTCAATAACCACTTCCATTTGCAATCCCTGGTTATCCGGCTTAAAATTATTTTTGAAAGGGTATTTTACTAATGTATCCTTTTTATTATGGTGCGATAAATAAGCACATACATCCCTGGCAACACCAAGGTGGCTCATGGCATCGATGCGGTTAGGCGTAAGACCTATCTCGAAAATATGATCTTCATATGGTTGAAAATATGCTGCAGCGCTCAGACCAACCTTTGTATTGGCAGGCAGAATCATAATACCGGCGTGGCTTTCACCCAATCCGATCTCATCTTCGGCACATATCATGCCCTGGCTTTCAACACCGCGGATCTTTGCTTTTTTTATTGTGACAGGATCACCTGAAACAGGATAGATGGTAGCACCTGTTGTTGCCACTACAACCTTTTGCCCCATGGCTACATTGGATGCCCCGCAAACTATTTGCAGGTGCTCATCAGCACCAATATTTACCTGCGTGAGTTTTAATTTATCCGCATCAGGATGCTTTTCGCAGGATACTACTTCACCGATCACCAAACCCTCGAGGCCGCCTTTTACAGATTCGTATTTTTCCAGGCTTTCCACTTCCAGCCCGATGGAAGTAAGTATTTTACCCAATCTTTCCGGTTCTACTTTTTCAGGAAGATATTCACTAAGCCAGTTATAACTAATGGTCATTTTTGTATTTTCTCTTTAGCGATGCGGCAAAGATAGTTTTTTGATTCTTAAACACTTTAAGTGCCAAACAATAAACTAAGTATACATTTTCTATTTAGCAAGGATGAAAACGCATACTGTGGTGTAAAAAAGAAAAATTAGGTATTTTCAAATTGTTAATAAAACCAGAGGTAGTGCCAATTTTACTGATTTTGTTTTGTGAATTGCCTGTGAGCAATTCTTTGATAACCTTAATAAACTATCTTTGTTGTGGACAAGCATGTGGATAATAGCTGTAAAAACATTTTATGGGCAATGTGGATAAAAATGATGCAACCCCGGTTATTCTTTTGCTGTTACCTTAGCCGCCCTGCACAGAATAACCCTAACAAACAACAGGAATTGAAAGATGGAACTTACTAACTTTAATAAAGATAAAAAGCTGCGCCGTAAAACGCCCCTGGACCTTGGAACCATGATGTATGGCAAGGTTCCGCCGCAGGCAAAGGAACTGGAAGAAGCCGTTTTAGGCGCTATCATGCTTGAAAAAAGCGCTTTTGATACGGTTGTCGAAATATTAAAACCCGAGTGCTTTTATGTTGATGCCAATCAACGCATATTCAAAGCCATGCAGGGTCTTGCAATAAAAAGTTTGCCAATAGACCTGCTAACGGTTGTTGAAGAATTAAAATTCCGGGAAGAACTGGATGCAGTTGGAGGGCCCTATTATGTTACCAAATTGACGAATGCTGTTGTTTCTTCGGCTAATATTGATGCCCACTCGAGGATCGTCCTCCAAAAATTCATACAAAGAGAACTGATCCGCATCAGCGGCGAGATAATTGGCGAAGCTTATGAAGACAGTACCGATGTATTTGATATGCTTGATGAAGCCGAGAGTAAACTTTTTGAAATAACCAATAATCACCTGCGCAAGAATTTTGACAGTATCGATACCGTTTTGGTAAAAACCATACAGCGTATTGAAGACATGCGTAACAGGCAGGAAGATATTACCGGTGTGCCAACAGGTTTTGCATCACTGGACAGGATCACTTATGGCTGGCAGCCAACTGACCTGATCGTTCTCGCTGCACGCCCTTCTGTGGGTAAGACCGCATTTGCATTGAACCTGGCAAGAAGTGCTGCGCTGCATCCTACAAAGCCAACAGCCGTTGGGTTTTTTAGTTTGGAAATGAGCAGCGGGCAATTGGTTCAAAGAATACTGAGTGCAGAAAGCGAAATATGGCTGGAGAAGATTGCAAGAGGAAAACTGGAAGAGCACGAGATGAAGCAATTGTATAAAAGAGGGATTGAACGTTTATCCAAAGCACCCATCTTTATTGATGATACAGCGGCACTTAACATCTTTGAATTAAGGGCAAAGTGCAGGCGTTTAAAAAATAAACATAATATCGGCCTGATCATTATCGATTATTTACAATTGATGAGTGGTGCAGGTGAGAACAGGAATGGCAACAGGGAGCAGGAGATAAGCCGTATATCCCGTGACCTGAAAGGACTTGCAAAGGAACTGCAGGTGCCCATCATTGCCTTATCACAATTAAGTCGTGAGGTAGAAAAGCGTAAGGAAGGAGCCAAAATACCCCAGCTAAGTGACCTTAGGGAATCAGGTGCTATTGAGCAGGATGCTGATATGGTGATGTTCCTTTACCGCCCAGAATATTATGACATCACTGCAAATGAATTTGGTGAAAGTAATAAGGGAGAAACTTTTGTAAAGATCGCCAAGCACCGTAACGGTAGTTTGGATACGATAAAACTGAAGGCACTGCTGCACATACAAAAATTCATAGAAGAAGAAGGTGGTGGGGATTTCGCTTCGGGTCAGCCCGGAGGAAACTGGAAACCGGTGAAGACCGATGATGGTGATGGCGCTAAATTATATATCCAGAAAGGCAGCAAAATGAATGACGGTGAGTTTGATGAGGAAGCACCTTTTTAAATTAAAAATTAAGAATTAAAAATTAAAGAATGAAGAGTAGATTATAAATTTACTCTTCATTTTAGTTTATGGCCTTTCCGTTTTTTTATAAAGAAGATATAGAAGCATCCATGGTTCATGTTGTACTGGATGAAGATACCAGCAAGCATATGGTGCAGGTGTTACGCATGCAAAATGGTGAGCAGCTGCAACTGACCAATGGTAAAGGAGATCTGTTTACTGCTGAAATAACAGACAACAACAGGAAAAAATGTGTAGTTAAAATTATAAAAACGAGCAGCGAACAACGGGCAACGGGCAGCGTTTCCATTGCGATCTCACTCATAAAAAATTCCAGCCGCTTTGAATGGTTCCTGGAAAAAGCCACAGAGATCGGGGTTTCTGAGATCATTCCGCTTATTTGCGAAAGAACAGAAAAAACATCTTTCAAGTTTGACAGGATGCAAAGTATCCTTGTTAGCGCCATGCTGCAAAGCCAGCAACATCGCTTACCTGTACTGCAGGCACCCGTTAAATTTAAAGACTTTGTCAGCCAGTCAGCTCACCAGCAGAAATTTATTGCACATTGTACAAACGATGCAAAAAGAGACCTTGTTGATCTCGTAAATTCAAACCTGTCTTCTAAAATTATTTTAATAGGCCCCGAAGGAGATTTTACCGCCCCGGAAATTGACCAGGCCTTGCAAAACCATTTCAATGCCGTAACACTTGGCAAAACAAGGTTGCGAACAGAAACCGCCGGCCTGGTTGCAGCCACCTTACTTACTATTTCATAAACGGTTATTTCAGTTTATATTTATACCTGTTAAATCAATGTATGTTCAACGACGTTCATATAACTTATGTAATAGTCATTTTTGTTACAGGCGCTGTTTTACTGGCAGCCATCTACCATACCATTTTATATTTACATCGCCGTACCAGGTTACTCAGCTATTACAGCACTTATTTGTGGTTTACTTCATTTTATGTATTACTTCGCTTTATTAACCCTTCTGATATCGACAATAAATATCCGTTGTCTTTCCTCAACCCGGACGAAACATTGCAGATGCTGGCATTTGCAATGTACATACGCTTTATGGGGCTTGCCATGGACCTTGATCCGGTAAAGGAGAAGTATGCTTTTTTTTTCTGGCATAAAAGTAAATACCTTATACTCACCTATGTGATAATACAAATGTTTGCAGTAAATAATCCTTCGCTTCCATACGTATACTTTATCCTTAAGATCTCCATCAGGGCATACCTCTTATTCCTCGGCTTATACTTTGTGATAGCCATCATGCTGAAAAGAAAAGAGCAATATTATTATTACCTGTCCGCAGGCGCCATAGCGATGATCTTTTTTGGCATCATTTCTTCTTTAAGCAACCTCATTCAGATCCCGTTCTTTGTTTTGGGTGCACTGGCATGGCTGATGATCGGTTTTTTTGTGGACGTGATATTCTTTTCTTCAGCGATCGGCTACCGTATCAGGACCGAAGCCATGGAAAAAGAGAATGCCCTGAAAACGGTATTGGAGCAACAGGAGATCCTGCAACAAAAAGAAATTGAAAAATTACACGTCCGTGAGCAGGAAAGGTCAAGGATCGCAAAGGACCTGCACGATGATATCGGCTCCACGCTTAGCAGCATACATGTGTATTCATCAGTAGCTTCAAAATCTATGGATAAGGATGCAGAAAAAGCCAGGGATGCGCTACAACACATCAATGAAAATTCCAGACGCGTACTGGATACGATGAGTGATATTGTATGGGCAATGAAAACAAACGAAGATGGCGTGAATTCACTGGAAGGAAAATTAAAGAATTACGGCTATGAATTATTGACCCCACTTGGCATCAACTGTAATTACATCATTGACCAGGAAGCGGAGAAAAAGATCAGCAATATGGCAGCGCGGAAAAATATACTGCTGATCATCAAAGAAGCGATCAATAACATTGCAAAATACAGCGAAGCCACTGCTTCAGGTGTTTCTATAACACTGAAGGACGCGTGGTTGTTGCTCGAAATATATGATGACGGTAAAGGATTTGCAGGAACAGGTCATGGGAGAGGTAACGGGTTACAAAATATGAAAGAAAGGGCACGTGATCTTGGCGGCGCCTTATTCATAAACTCCGAAGAAGGAAAGGGAACACGTATAACCTGCGAGATCCCCATCACTACAATTAGTAATATATAAATGAGAAATCACCCCTACATTCATAAAGTGATACGTATAATTATCTACGACGATAGTGTTCAACGCCGGGAAAGTCTTAAAGCATTACTTTCTTTAACAGACAATATAGAATGTGTTGCCGATTTTCCTGACTGCAGCCATGTATTAAAAGACATGGAAGAGTATACCCCTGACGTGGTATTGATGGATATTGAAATGCCTTTTGTTGACGGCATAAATGGTGTAGGGATCATCAAAAAAGATTTCCCTGATATCCGCATCATCATGCAAACCGTTTTTGATGATGATGATAAGATATTCGCCTCGCTACAGGCTGGCGCTGAAGGGTATATACTTAAAAAGACCTCGGCTGAAAAGATCACCCAAAGTATTGAAGAAGTTTACCAGGGCGGCGCCTATATGACGCCTTCAGTGGCGCTGAAAGTAACGCAGTTCTTTAATAAGTCAGCAGTGCAGAAAGAAGAATATAAACTTACTCCAAAAGAAAAAGAAGTATTGCGTTTCCTGTCTGAAGGCCTGAGTTATAAAATGATCGCTGACAAGCTGGGTATAAGTTATTTCACAGTGAATGCACACGTAAAAAAGATCTATGAAAAACTGCACGTGCATTCTGTTGGCGAAGCAGTTTCCCTTGCGCTGAAGAATAAGATCGTCTGATCACCCACTACATCTAGCTATTTTCCTGCCTTTATTGCGGTAATACATTTACAACTGATTTTGAATTGTAAAAATGCGTTGCTTTTTTTTCATGATCCCGAAATTTTGATCCTGTAAAAAGAACAGTTGCAAATAACATAAAACTTCAGTTATGAAAAAGTATCTCATCCTCCTGACGGTTTGTTTGTTCAGCACGCAGCTTATACACGCCCAGGGCGACCAGCCAGCAAACCGCTTTACCCCAAAGGAATTCGCCATACCGGCAGCACCGGTGTTCGACCTGATGGGTGTTACTTCTTCGCAGATCAACCGTACTTCTGATATAAAGGATTTTAAAGTGGACTGGTCCTTTAAGTCATGGAGATTGAATCCAAACCTCGCCATACAATCACAGCCTGTTTGGGAAATGCTGTATAACCGCAAAGACCTGAGCAAATACCAGCGGTCATCGCCTTTCATGAGAAGGCTTGCTTCTCTCGATCTTTCATTGGGATCAGTGCAGGATGAAAATAATGACAGGCGTATCGGCATTGCATTCAAGATGAATGTTTTTAAACAAAGAGATCCCCTGATGGCAAGAGAACTCTATGCCGGCATCAGCGAAAAATTCAAACAGGAGAAAGAATTGCTTGAAGGGCAGCTTAAAGAACTACAATTGAAACTTGACACGACTAAAAATATCCTGGAGAAGCCGGACATCCGCAGCCAGATCAAAGGCGTGGAAGAACAACTTGCGTCTCAGAATTCAAGAAGAAGGGAAGAGATAAATAGCCGTGCAAAAATATATGTAGAGGAAAACTGGAATGCTTCTGCAGTTGATCTTGCTGTTGGAAAAATATTCAGTTACCAGACAGACAGCTCAGGTTCATTGAAGAGCCTTCGCCTGAACCGCAGTACGGGCCTGGGGGGCTGGGTGAATGCAAGTGTAGGCATTGGAAAGAAATTATTACTCTCTGGATTGGCACGTTCCAGCTGGTATAAGGAGCAACTGGATTTCATCTTAAGGGATACAGTAACACTGCAGGAATTTCCGCAAAGCTCTGTTGCGAAGAATACACTTTTCACCATGGGACTGAACCTGCGCTATGGCAGCCCACACTTTACTTTCTTTTTCGAATTCCTTTACGAGGCAAAAGGCCTTACAACACCGATGAAGGCATTGGCCAAAGAATTTAAAACACCAACCGGCGACCTGGTGATCGTTGCTTCTTCGGTGAAATGGGATGTAGTGAACCCCAATACCCTCGCCATTGGTGGCGACTGGCGTGTCAGCCGTAACCTGATGATCAATTACGGAATGCGCTGCGTATTTGACAAGAACTGGAAGTTCACAACTTTCACCCCTGTGGCAACGGTGAGTTGCATGATGCGATGATCAAAACAAATCTTTTAAAATAACGCATATCATCACCAATAAAACTTTTAATTATGAAAAAGTATCTCATCAGTTTTTTAGCACTGGTTTGTCTTTTGACCGAAGGTTTCGGACAAACAAAAATTGTATTAAAACCAATTATTACCGGCGTCAACTATTCTACTTTACAGGTAGCTGATATTATTTCCGGAGCTTACAAGGGTTATTCTTACTCCCAGAGATTAGGGTTACTGGGACAGGTAAAGAACAGGTATAAAAGCATGCCACTTGCCTCTTCTTCACAAAAACAGGGAACAGGAAAGAACGGCCTGGTATATTATGTGTCACGTAATGCACTCAGTTTGCCCGCAAGCTCTGCCGGTGCAACAACTACCAGGCGCCAGCCACAGGATATACTCATCTGCGAATCATCACCTGTAAAATCTGCTTTGAATTTAACAGAAGCTTTATTCCTGGGAGGCAAATACAATTTCAATACAACAAATATCTTTCCCGGTGTTTTATTGAAAGATGATGAAGTGGTTAAAGGCATCTTTAATCCTGTTACCACGCTTCAAAGAAAACCAAGTAGTATTTTTATTGACGTACTTAATTCAACAGGTGGTATTTCGCAACAGGTCAGCGACTTAAATAAAAGAGATGTTGTAAGGGAAGCTACCAACACATTACTTGCTCAAAAAGTGGGCAATGCCATACCTCCTGTGATCAATGACCAGTTCAGTTTTGAAATAAGATCACATGACGAATTTTCGCTGAAGTCAAATGCAAGCATGGATGTTGACCTCACAGCCTTGTTGGAATTACCGGTTGCCATAGGTCAGGATATAGGCGCTGCAGCCTCACTTACAACAGACTTTAATGCAGCCGTGGCATCAATACAGAATATTTATTACACCGTATCACTCGGAGGCGAGGGCCCTTCATCAACAGTTAATGGAACCATTCCATCCAATCTTCTTTGTGTGACCGATGTTGCTTATGGCACTGTTGCTTACATATTTGTGATAGGTGCTAAAACAAGGCTGGATGCTAGTATAACAGCCAACAGGCTTTTGGAGATAGCAGAGATCGGCAGCGCAACCCAAACACTGAGTGCCGAAGTACAACGGTTGGTAGAAGGCAAAACCGTAAGGATACATGTGTACGGTGGCGTAAATTCTCAAACAGTAGCTAATGTTACCGACCTCACCAGTCTTCGCAATGCGATGTCTAAAATGAACCCTACAGTATTGCAGAATGGCGCACTTCCTCTTTTTTATAACCTGAGGTATGCATCTGATAACGCACCTGCACAAATAGGGGCTTTTGCAGACTTTACCGATACCCGTTGTTTTAAAGCAGATAAACTTGATATTAAGATCGTTCATACCAAACTTACAAAAAATGCAGAGCTTGATGGCAATGAAGAATTGTACGGCCACATTTATATAGCTGCTGACGACTTCAAAGGCAATTCCACAATTGATGATCGTGATTTTTGGGAAAAATCAAGAAGCGCCTCTGTTAAAAAAGGGCAGGGTGAAACGATCAGCATGGATAATCAAACCATAACCTTCAATGTGAACCCCGCGCTGGTGAATCCAGAGAGTGAAATAATCACGCTTACGATCAATGTAAAGGATAAGATAGAAGACGGACCGGAATACCTTGGCGCATCCAGCACTGCAAAAGTTGATGGTTTTGTGCAATACAATAATAAAAGGCACAGCGTAAGCTTTGCGGATATAAAAGACGCCCCGAACGGGATACTTACAAAAACATTTAAAGTAACAGAAGGCAGTTCCGAAGTGGAAGTAAGAGTAGAGTTCAAACTCAGGCAATAGTGCCGCATCATTAGATTTTTAATGAAAAAAAATATCATATGCACATCATAAAAAATAGATCTTCCTTAATGTCTTTCATAAGAAGATCGGTTTACCTGCAATTTTTTTTGGTCATCTCCTTCAGTGCTTTTTGCCAGGGCGTATTTGTTCCCGGAAATATGACATTCCCGTTTATCCCGGGTGAAAGGGCCGCTAAATTCAGCGTTGCTGTTGGCACAACCACTTCTGATAAAATAGAAGTATGGGTATTCTATGCCAAAACACAAAGCGAACTGAATAATCTCAACAACAGTTCCTTCGGCTCATCCAAACATTATGGTAAGGCAGTAATGCTGCGTACGGCAAATTCGGTTCAGTGCAGCTTTGTATTTCCCCACCAATTTCATGCAGTAACACCCAATGCCGACCTGTTTGCAAACATGACAGGTGTTAGTGGCCTGGTCACAACAGGCTACCCAACACCAAATATTACGGGCGGTGTTGTCATACCGGGAATGTTTGGCGTACCGGCACCCGCTGTTAAAATTGATTTCAATCCCATTGTGATCAATAAAGGCGAGTGTGTTTTTTTCAGGGTTTATAAGAGAATAAAAACAGGAACCGCATTTACTGATGAGATCTCAGAGGTGAAAAAATTCCGCATGCCGGATTCTTTCAACATTGGTATTGCAGGAGATTCGTATGGAGCAGGCGAAGGTGCACCGTCCGATGAATTTGAACTGAACGGCAGTAATAGCGACATGTGGATCTCCTGTCCCTGCCACCGCTCAAAAAGAAGTGGCCTGATGAGGGGCGTAAAAAAATACATTGCACGTTTTCCTGAAACAGCAATTGACTATAGTTTCCAGGCTTGTTCAGGAGCGGTGATCAGGGAATTTTACGATTACCAGCAAACCACAAATACGCATGCACCCGGCACGCGCCTTTATGAAACAGA
Organism: Ferruginibacter sp.; assembly: GCA_035318685.1. Classification (GTDB taxonomy): domain Bacteria; phylum Bacteroidota; class Bacteroidia; order Chitinophagales; family Chitinophagaceae; genus Ferruginibacter. The sequence goes on along the minus strand of DATHEH010000152.1, from coordinate 4,362 downwards.
TTGCGGGGGTGTAAAAAACGCCATCCAGTTTGAGAAGATCCGCAAGGAATTGATAACCGACAGGAAACATGATGCTGTTCATATGTTACTCATGTCGGGTGGTGGTAATAATTCCGGGTTTGGTGACATTGTTATTTATTATCTCATCGGCCCCTTGAATCTTGCCGCATTGAATGCAGCAGGTAACCTCGTTGATGCAGATGTGCTGGCCGAATATACAGACAGGATCAATGCACTTACTAATGAATATGCAGGGCTGGATAATGGCATCAACCAATTCTTTACAGAAGTCCGTCCCATCATCGGCATTACAAATTATCCCGATCCGACCAAAGGTTTAAACGGAAGATGCGGAGCAACATCATTGCTTGGTCCTGATTACCCATGTGCCCGGTACGAGACCCATTTTACAAATTCGCCGCAGGCAGAATACCAGCTGCTTCGCGACAGGTTCATTTTACCATTGAATGACCAGGTAGGACAAACAACCAGCCTGGGCTGGAATGTTATTGACATAGAGAACCAGGCAGGTGTACACGGCATTTGTAATTGTGATGACCCATACCTTAATACCATTGGCGCTTCTTATGCAGTACAGGGAGATATCTATGGCACAGTTCATCCCAATGAAGAAGGCTATGAAGAAATGTACAAAGACAAGGTGTACAATTTTGTACTCAGTAAATACCAAAGCTACAGGGGAAGCTACACGCTGGGTGTTGCATTGGGTATAGTTCAGCCACCGGCATCATGCGAAATTAATTTCGTACGCATTGATACGCTCCTCCTGCTTGGTAAATTGAAAGAGCTGTCTCCCGTTATCACCACGCTCAATGGTTTCACCGGTTTGAGCACAGACCTTAATGCGCTTGACCTGGAAAAAGATGATGCTAAGATCCCACAGGTGAGCACAACTTTTTCAAAGATCCAGGCAACACAATTTAAAACAGCCTTCAACAGTGTTCCGCTGAAAAGCAGTATTGTAAAACAAAGTTTTCCGGTAAGACCGGTCACAGTATTAAAAACCATTGCTCCCACAGTTTTGAAAATAAGGAAGGACCTGGATCTCTATGTTCAGTCGCCGGAATACAAAAAGAAACTGGTTGAGATAATGGCGCAGAAAAAAGCGGTTAAGCCAAAGCAGGCAAATCCACTTGATAACCTGTTTAATAATTGACATCAATAAATTTCATGTACCCCTAATTATAACAATAAAATAAAAAAAATGAAACAGAACAAAACAAAGAACATTCTACTGGCTTTGACCATAGGAATGGCTCTTCCATCAGTGCTGCATGCGCAGGTGCCCGAAAATTATGTAGTTACGCCTCTTAAAAAGATCTACACAAAATTTCAAAACCCGTTGATAAAAAGCGGACGTCAAACTGAAGTGATGATCATAAACGGCCAGGCATACCTTGAAGGTGATATCGCATTGGGCAGCCAGGCCGAGCTTGATGCATTTCAAAGCAGGATCACTGCACAGGCAGTAGTTACAGATGATAATATACTGATCACCAGCCGCTGGGCTGGAGGTATTGTTCCTTTCGTAATACTGAATGGATTTACTGATGCGGAAGAAGTCACCCTTCTCAGCGCTATGAATCATATTGCTTCCAATACAAACGTATGTTTCAGGCTCAGGACAAATGAGACCAGCTATATCAAGTTTAAAAAGTACACCCTCACACAACTGGGTTTTAGCGGGGGATCATCTTTCCTTGGAAGGTGTGGTTTTTGTCTTGACGGACAGGAAATAAAATTGTCCGCTGTTAAGGACGCAGTAGTAAGACACGAAATCGGCCATGCGTTGGGACTCATGCATGAACAATCACGGGAGGACCGTAACAATTTTGTGGAGATCATTACCGCCAATATCAAGCCCGGGTTTGAAGGCAATTTTGGCCAATCAATCTATACCTCAACCGATGTGGGTACTTATGATTTCTTATCCATTATGCATTATTTTTCTACAGCCTTTGGTAAGGATAAACCTGGCGGGGGTAGGCTGCAAACGATCAGGAACAAAACGAATCCTTCTGACCAAAGCTTTGGTTTTGCCAGTAGTTTAAGCACAAAAGACAGGACCGGTATCAACAATGTGTACCCAACCTCCCAATCCTGTGCAACATTAACAGCGCTGGCTCCGGGTGAACTGGCTGTTAACGAATCCAAAGCGGTAACCATCTCGGCCAATAAAGTGCATGATCTTACGGGAATATTCATGCGTTCCGGGCAAAGGTTCCAGTTCAGCACTGCAAGCCCTGCCTGGAGTAATGGATCAAAGGAGACGGATTGTGACGGCTATGAGGGAACGCTCCTGGATGCGGGCAGGCGGCACGGGGATATAAGAATGATGACGCTTACCGGTGAGATCTTTGCACAAAATAATGCAAATATTTATACAGGAACTTATTTTAAGATCGGGTGTAGTAGAACCGTAACGGTGACCAAAACGGGTTTCCTGGTATGTTTTGCCAATGATAATATATTGACCTATGGTGACAATTCGGGTGTGGTGACACTTACCGTTAAAAGGCTGGAATAGGGATCGCGGCGACTCGTTAATGATAAGTTTAAAAGGGCCTTACTTTTTAAACTTATCATTTTTTATTGGGCCTCATCCTTTTCATTTATTTTATTTTCTTCCAATACCGGTTCATTCAGTTCAACAACCCTGTTCTTTACCATTCTTTTGCGCATTACCATGTTCAGTATTTCAACAGCAAAAGAAAATGCCATACCGAAATAGATATAGTTCTTCAGGTGAAGCTGGTGCGCTGCTTCAGCATCCCATCCTTCCATAATGAGGCTGAGACCGATCATTACCAGGAAGGAAAGTGCCAGCATTTTTAAGGTCGGATGTTTATGAATGAACGCAGATATCTTTGGGCTGAACAAGAACATAATGGTCATTGCGATCACAACCGCCGCGATCATGATCTCTACATATTTTGCAGTACCGCCTGCGGTGATGATACTGTCGAAAGAAAAAACAGCATCTATCAGCATGATCTGGCCGATCGCATTGGCAAGGGTTATCTTTTTACTTTTTTGTGACGAAGCATTTGGGTCCTCACCTTCCAGTTTATGGTGTATCTCCATTACAGATTTGTAAATGAGGAATATGCCACCCGCCAGCATGACCAGGCTGGCCAGGTCAAAGCCTTTTCCGGCTATAGTGAATATGGACTTACCTTTTTGCGAGAGCAACCAACCGAGGCCCATCAGTAACAGGCTGCGAGACAGGATGCCTGTGATCATCCAGATACGGCGAGCTTTTTTCTGGTCTTTCTCTTTGCCCAACCGGTTGAGGATGATACTGACAAAGATCACGTTGTCAATTCCCAATACCACTTCCAATACAACAAGTATAAAAAAACTGATGATACTTTCGCTGGTAAATAAATGTTCCATAATATCCTTTATTTTCTACTTTATGATCCTGCAAATATTCTTTACAATGCCCGGCCCTTCGTAAATAAAACCTGTCCACACCTGTACCAGTGATGCACCCGCATCCATTTTTTCTTTGGCATCTTCCCCTGTAAATATACCACCACTTGCAATAACAGGTATTTGTCCATTTGTCCTTTGATGAATATATCGTACAATTTCTGTACTTCTTTTTTTCAAAGGTAAACCACTCAGGCCACCTGCACCAATATTATCAAGACCTGCATTTTGCGTTTTGAGTTGCTCACGGCTGATGGTAGTATTTGTAGCTACCAGCCCATCCAGTTTTATCTCAAGCGCAAGGTCAATAACATCATCTATTTGCCCGGTGGTAAGATCAGGTGCGATCTTTAATAAAATGGGTTTTTGTGTTTTGAATTTTAAGTTTTGCATCTGGAGGTTGGAAAGGATTTTATGCAATGCATCTTTCTCCTGCAATTCCCTTAAGCCAGGTGTGTTCGGACTACTTACGTTCACCACAAAATAATCAACATGATCATGTAAGGCATTAAAGCAGGTTTCATAATCCTTCCAGGCGTTTTCGTTTGGCGTGGTCTTGTTCTTACCAATATTACCTCCAATGATCATCCGTTGTCCGTTGCCCGTTGTCCGTTGTCCGCTTTTCAGCTTCCACGCCTGTAATCTTTTTGTAATAGCTTCAACACCGTCATTATTAAATCCCATCCGGTTGATAAGTGCTTTGTCTTTTGGCAGGCGGAATAAACGGGGCTTATCATTGCCTGCCTGCGGGAGGGGAGTAACCGTTCCTATTTCTACAAAACCAAAACCAAGGACTTCCAGTTCAGTTAAATATTTAGCGTTCTTATCAAAACCTGCACCAAGACCAACTTTATTTGAAAATGGAAGATTTAGAATTGAAGATGTTAAATCGCCTTGTGGTTTTAA
>DATHEH010000151.1:0-3694 GCA_035318685.1 Ferruginibacter sp. | reverse complement strand
AGATTTACCATTCTTTAATTAATATTTTGATATTGCCTTTCTCTCCGCCAAGGCGGATTGGAGGCATTAGATGCCACTGCCGTACAGGTCAATTGTTTCACCTTTTGCAACAGTTACGATCGCTTTCTTTTTAGAAGGCTTACGGCCAACTATAAATCCGGCTTTGGTATATTTGGCTTTTGCTTTTGAAGGCACAACAATGGTATTCACATTATCAACCTGTACACCGTAAAAACTTTCAACAGCTTTTTTTATCTCCAGCTTATTCGCTTTCTTATCCACTACAAAAGAGTAGCGGTTCATTTTTTCTGTTTGCTTATTCGCTTTCTCAGATAAAATCGGCTTTATTAAAACATCAGACAGTTTCATTGTCTCTTAATTTATTTGTTACTTAATTATGCTTCTGCATTTTCTTCACTAAAAATCTTTGCAGCACCTTCGGTTAATATCAAAACATTTGCATTCAAAATATCATAAGTATTCAGGTCGCTTAACAATGTGCCGCTAACAGTTGGCACGTTGCGTAAACTCAAATACAGGTTGTCGTTGTATTCCGGAATGACGACCAGAGTTTTTTTACCGGTAATGTTCAGGCTCTTCATCATGCCGGTGAAGGCTGATGTCTTCGGTGTATCCATATTCACATCTTCCAAAACCATGATCGCGTTATCCTTTGCTTTGTAAGCAAGTGCGCTCATCTTAGCAAGGTCTTTAACTTTACGGTTCAATTTGATATCGTACTTGTGCGGTTTTGGTCCAAAAATAGTACCACCACCTTTGTACAAAGGATTACGCAGGTTACCTTTACGGGCACCACCGGTACCTTTTTGTTTGTGTAGTTTCTTAGAAGAACCTTTTACTTCCGCACGGGTTTTTACCTTGTGTGAACCCTGGCGTTGTGCGCCCTGGTATTGCTTTACAGCCAGGTAAATAACGTGGTCATTGGGTTCAATACCAAAGATCTCTTCAGGTAATTCCACCGTTCTGCCGGTCTTCTTTCCTTCTATATTTAAAACATCTACTTGCATTGTCTTTATTTTATTAAACCTGTAAGGTTTCGGTTTTTATTTTAAGCCCTCCAAGGTTTTTAAACCTTATAGGTTTCATTTATTTTTGAATTAAAACAATAGAACCATTGTGGCCCGGAACCGAACCGCTAACTAATATGTAATTCTTTTCGGCAAAAATCTTTACCACTTTCAAACCTTTCATGGTCACTTTATCCTGGCCCATACGTCCACCCATGCGCATACCTTTAAATACACGGCTGGCATCAGAAGAGTTACCGATAGATCCCGGCGCTCTTGACCTGTCGTGCTGACCGTGAGACTGGCCACCAACACCGGAGAAGCCATGGCGTTTTACAACACCCTGGAAACCTTTACCCTTGGTAGTACCCACTACTTCAACAGCATCGCCTTCGGCAAAAATGTCAACAGTGATGGTTTCACCAACATTCTTATCTGTTTCGCTATCGCGGATTTCCTGGACGAATTTTTTAGGAGAGGTTTGAGCTTTTGCGAAGTGATTGACTTCAGCTTTAATGGAGTGCTTTTCCTTTTTATCACCAAATGCTATCTGGAGAGCATTGTAACCATCTGTTTCAACGGTTTTCTTTTGTGTAACCACGCATGGGCCGGCTTCAATAATAGTGACAGCAGTTTGCCTTCCACTAACATCAAAGATACTCGTCATGCCGATCTTCTTTCCAATAATACTTTTCATTGTATCTTGTTTATATCCAGCGCTCCCTTAATATCAGGGAGATGGATGTTCAATATTTTTTTGTTTTTAAGAACTTACCTTCTGCTTTTCTCCAGCGGAGAAAGTTCATCAGGCCTTGATCTCAACATCCACACCACTTGGTAAGTCTAACTTACTCAAAGCATCTACCGTACGGCTGCTGCTGGTGTAAATGTCTAATAAACGCTTGTGCGTACAGAGTTGAAACTGCTCACGTGCTTTCTTATTAACGTGAGGAGAACGCAACACAGTAAATATCTTCTTGTGCGTTGGTAAAGGAATTGGTCCTGTTACCACAGCGCCCGTACTGCGTACAGTTTTTACGATCTTTTCAGCTGATTTATCAACCAGGTTATGGTCGTAAGACTGTAATTTTATTCTGATTCTCTGTGACATATAAAAAGAACTTTTGAATTACCGTTTTTTAATTTGGAGTGCAAAGGTAAGGGTTGAATACTAAACAGCAAAAGATTAGGGAAAGTTTTTTAGCCTTGTTACCCATAAATTTCCACTATTGCCGCTCTTATTCCCCAATACCAGGCGTCCGGCCGAAATAAAACAACCTGCAAAAGCCCTGTTAAAAGCACATTTTTCCAAGCGGAACGATTATTGTAATGGAAAAATATCCCGTTCACCATTAGACATCCCTCAATATGAAACAAATAAGCTTCTGCCTTACACTCTCCTTATTATCCTTTGCCGTTTCTGCCCAAAAGTTCCATGCCGACCTTTTTGCCGGCATTGCCAATTACCAGGGCGACCTGCAGGGTAAAAGAATAGACTTTAGCCAGTCGAAACCCGCCATAGGCCTGGGCGCTTCTTATGAACTCAGCAATAAATTTATCCTGAGGGCCGGCTTTACCTATGGAAAGATAGAAGGCAATGACAAAAAAAATACAACCGCCAAAGATATCGAATTTCGAAACCTTAGTTTCAGGTCTTCTATTACTGAATTGCAACTGGGACTGGAATACAACCTTTTAGATCTGACCTACCGGGATCTTAGCCCCTATGCTTTTGCCGGAGTTGCTGTTTATCATTTTAACCCGTATACCACAACCGCAGCCGGTAATAAGGTCTTTTTAAAGCCATTGAGCACAGAAGGACAGGGTTTATCCCAATACCCTGATCGCAAGCCTTACAACCTTACCCAGTTTGCCATACCATTTGGCGGGGGTATAAAGTATATGATCTCGGATAATTTACAGGTGGGCCTGGAGCTCGGGTTAAGAAAACTCTTTACTGATCACCTGGATGATGTAAGTATGAGTTATGTTGATTCTGCCACACTCTTTAATGCAAGGGGTGCGCAGGCGGTTGACCTGGCTTACAGGGGTGATGAAGTGGCCGGGGGCTCATTGTACCCGGGCGAGGGTGCCCAGCGTGGTAATCCTAAATATAAAGACTGGTATTATTTTTCCGGTATACGGATTAGTTACAGGCTCAACAGTAACAGGTCTGGCAAGGGGTTAGCCTGTCCCGCAAAAGCGCATACCGTTTATTAAATTATAACCCTGCTGCTAATCCTTTTTTTGAACACTTGCACCACTGCTCACGCTGTTGGTTACAGCAGCAGCGCCATGATAGGTGATATCTGCTCCACTGCTTCCCGTTGCTTTTAAACTAATGCTGGCGTGAACCTGTGCATTGGCTCCGCTGCTGGCTGCTACCGAAGTATTTTCACTCAAAAGATTCCAGGTCTTTATTGAAGCGCCACTTGAAGCTTCTGATATATGGCTCTTGGTTTTCCCGCTGATATTTACAGTACCACCGCTGCTGGCGTCGGTTTCAATTGCAGGTGCATCAACTTCTGCAGTAATGCTGCCCGAACTGGAGGATTGAAAGGACAGCTTTTCATTACTTGTGAGCAGGTCATTCACTATAACATCCGCACCAGCTGAAGCTTTAATGCTTGACAAGGCCGGTGTGGTTATATATACCTTCATGTGCA
>DATHEH010000150.1:0-2384 GCA_035318685.1 Ferruginibacter sp. | reverse complement strand
TAGGATTCACTGAATGATTGCAGATATTAAGTTAATGAAATTTTATTAAAAACGGAAAACTGCTTTTAATACTTGTTTATGCCTTCTGTTTTACACCTTCTATGATCTCTTTCAACCTGTACTGGAAACCTTTTGAAACATCCACTCCCGTTAACGCTATCGTCTTCGCAAATTCCATAAAAGAACCGGAGTGATTTTCCCTTTTACCGGTTTTTACATTTACATGCGTAAAGCTGGTCCACATTAATGATTTCAGGTGCGTATGTTTTTCATCCATCATGATCATTTCTACCAATACGGACCCGGGAGTAAGCTGTATCAAAGCGCTTTTAACAGATACCCGCTCATTATAATTTGCCGGTCTCAGGTAACTGATCTCGTGGCCGGCAACCAGCCAGCTAACGCCCTGCTGGTAAAAATGGGAAAGGTCAAGCTGGTATTCATTTTTCAGGTGGTCTTCCCGTGCATTTAAAAAATAATCTATGTACCGGGCATTGTTCAAATGACCGAAGGGATCACAATCAGTGAAGCGTATGGTGTAAAAAGAATGCGGTGTTTTATTCATAAGTTCTTAGTTAAGGCAACGCTGTAAACGGTGTTAAATGTAAACAAGATTTGTTTTGCTTTTTGTATGCGACAAAAAAGCAGCCACGGCGATCACATAACAAAATAAAGAAAGGAACGCTATGTTTATCCTGCCTGGTAATATAAAATCGCATCACTTACTTAAATAATTGCCTGAAAAAATCTTTCATTTCATTCCACGAAGCGCTATCGGCAGCAGCATTATAGGCAATAGGGATATTGTATTTCTTGCCTACAGCAGTGGCATCAGGATTAGTAAAAGCATGTGTTGCCCCTGCATAACTCTTAAAAGTATAAACAGCCCCGATGGAATCCATTTGCTTTTTAAAGGCTGCTACTTCTGCATGCGGAACAAACTTATCATCTTCACCATGACATACCAATACATTTGACCTTAGTAAATTTTTATCAGCAGGCGTACCTACCAGGCTTCCATGAAAACTAACCACGCCTTTAAGTGGTTCACCCATCCTGGCAATGTTAAGTAAAACCCCTCCGCCAAAGCAATAGCCTATACCTGCAATATTCGCGGTATCCACTTGCTGGTAAGTTTTAAGTTTTTCCATTGCTGCATCAAAATGAGCTTTTGCCATTGCAGGGTTTTGGTAGAATGGGGTGGCCAGTTTACCGGCATCGGTAGGATTATCTGCACGTTTACCATTGCCATACATATCTACCGCCATGGCGATATAGCCAAGCTGAGCGAGTTCTCTTGCCCTCATCTTACAGTATTCATTTAATCCCCACCATTCGTGTACTACCAATACCGCAGGGCGCCTGCCTTCAGTATGCTCATCATATACGATATAGCCATCCATGGTAAGACTATCGATCTTATAACTGACATTCTCTTCTTTTAATTTCGGTTCTTTTATTTCCGTTGTTGCTGTTGTTTTATCACTGCTGTTATTATTATTGCAGGATAAAAAGATGATCGCTGGGATCAACAGGATGCACGAAGGCCTTAGAAGTTTCATGATCGTATTTTTTTGTTGGTTAATAACAACTGGTCATTTCTCCACAAATATAAAATCTATTATGGAATAGGAATACAGCCCCGGGAAGAAAACGCACAAAAAAAGGCTGGTTCAAGACCAGCCTTTTGTACTATAAGTTCTGTTAAGGTTACTTCACCCGCATATTTATTGGATCAATATTTTTTGTGCTTCTGATCCTGATTGTAAGATGTAATTCCCTTTCGCCAGGCTATTTACATTTATATTATTTGGTCCCTTTTGGAGGCTCTTCCTGTAAACCAGTTTTCCATCAAGGCTCAATAAACTGATCACTGCATTTTTGCTTAACTGAAGCTGTATGCTGCCGTTAATAACAGGATTGACAACCAGTATAAAATCTTTTTCGGGTGTTGCATTCAGGTCATTTTTTACCACGATGCTAAAACTGTTCCTGCCACTAATATCAGATTGAACTAAACGGTAGTAGCTCGTTCCTGTGGGAGGATCCTGGTGCAGGTAACTATAATTTTTTACAATACTACTGTTGCCGGCTGCGGCAACAGCACCTATATTTATGAAGTTTATACCATCAGTACTGTGCTGCACAGTAAAACGTACGCTGTTTTGTTCAAAAGCCGTTTGCCATTGCAGTAACACTGACCTGTTTTGATTGGTTGCTGTAAAGCTTTTCCAGCTGATAGGCAGGATAGTTCCACCGCTAAGAGCAGCAAACAAACCTGAAACATCTGCCGCATCAGCTCCATTGGCACCATCAGATCCGGGTGATGCACCTAACGTACCGCCGATCCCTCCGCCACCGCCACCACCGGTATCACTGTTGGT
>DATHEH010000149.1:0-3711 GCA_035318685.1 Ferruginibacter sp. | reverse complement strand
TGCGAATGATTAATTTGTGTTTAAACCTTCCGCCATGAAAAAAATAGGCGCCTCTTTTATAGCCTTTCTATCCTTTTTCGCTGCACAGGCACAGCAACCCGTTATCGTATCGCCACAATGGCTGCATGATAATTTAAACGACCCCAACCTGGTGGTTCTATATACCGGCTTTGTAATTAAAGGTGATTTTGACAGGGAACACATTGAAGGTTCCCGCTTTTTGTGGGCCGACTGGCTGGCGCCCAATACACCCGAAGCTAATATGAACCCGGTAGATGTGGCGACAGCCACCAAACGACTCCAGGACCTGGGCATCAACAAAAACTCAAAGATCGTTCTATGCCATAAAGGCCAGGATGTTACCATTACTTCAAGAATGTTCTGCTCGCTGGAATATTTTGGACTGCAGGGAAAAGTATCTTATTTGAACGGCGGCATCGAAGCATGGAAAAAAGCCGGGTATGCCGTTACTAATAAACCCACTGTTATTAAAAAAGGAAATTATGTTGCCGGCATTAATCCCGTGCTGGTAAATAAGGATTATGTACTGGATGCATTGAACGGTTCATCAAAGCTGGTGGTGGATGCAAGACTGAAGCGCTGGTATGATGGCGACCCTACCGGTAACCCCCGTGACGGACATATAACAGGGGCACTCAATATCCCCTACCCCGATATGGTTGACTCGACCAATAGCATCAAACCAACAGCGATACTGGAAAAGAATTTTACCAGCGTAGCACCCGATAAAAGCAAGGAAGTAATATTGTATTGTTTCATCGGGCAAACAGCCTGCGTGGATTATGTAGTTGGCCGTTCGCTGGGTTATAACATGAAAGTGTATGATGGCAGCATGCAGGAATGGAGCCGCGACGAAAAACTGCCGATGGAGAAGACGAAGAGAGAAAGCAAGAATTAAAAATTAAGAATTAAAAATTAAAAATGAGGCCTTCTTCGGGGGCCTTTTTTATTTTTCTGCCTGGATACATTTTCGTTGCTGGTCATAAGGACACGCAAAGGCGGAGAAAAAAATACCTATGGCATGGTTTTTATTATTATTTTATCAAACAGGTTTTATGAAGAACGTTGGTATGCTGCAAATTTTATCCATGCTGCTTCTCCTTACAGCAGGCAGCTGCAACGATCATAAAAAACAAGATCATATGGAAACAAATACAAAAGCTACAGTTGGCGGGGTTAAACCGGAAGGCCTGCAACAAAGCGCCACACATGTCAGATCAAAAGATGGCACCCGGATCGTGTTTAGCAAGACAGGTGCAGGCCCCGCAATTATTATCGTGAATGGCGCGTTAAGTTACCGTGCAGTTTACGATGATAGTTCTTTGATGTCTGCACTTTCAAAAACCTTTACCATTTATACCTATGACCGTCGCGGCCGTGGTGAAAGTTCCGATACCCGGCCATACCATGTGGATCGGGAGATCGAAGATCTTGAAGCGCTGATCGAAGATGCCGGCGGATCAGCCCGTATATATGGTTCTTCTTCGGGGGCAGCACTCTCGCTGTTAGCCGCAGCCAGGCTGGGGAAAGCGAAAGTACCCCAACTTGTCCTCTACGAACCTCCGTATGTTTCGGTTTCCGAAAAGGATAAACAGCATTTTACAGAACAGGGGAAACGCATTGTTGAACTGGTCAGCAAGGGTAACCGCGGCGATGCGATATCGTTCCACTTTGCGGCTATAGGCACTCCGCCGGAAGCGTTGGAAAAACTTCGCAGGTCGCCGGAATGGCCGCTCATGGAGAGCGTAGAACCTACCCTGGCGTATGACTATGCCATTTTAGATGACGGTGCGATCCCTGTTGATGCAGCCAAAAAAATAGCCATGCCTGCCCTGGTGATGAGTGGTGAAAAGAGTGTTGACGTTATGGGTGAAGCGGCTAAAAAGCTGGCCGGTATTATGCCGGATGCCCAATGGAAAACGCTTAAGGGCCAGGCGCATCAACCCTCACCCGAAATACTCGCAACGGCGCTTAAGGAATTTTTTAAGCAGGATTAGGCGGCTGGCGCAGTCTCCTAAGCTGCAAATCTGCGCCAGTTAGGAGATAAAGGCTGAAGCAAAGACCTGTGAAAACTTTTGTTGTGAAAACTAAAAGTATTCACAGGTAAGGTTTTCACAAACCGGCACACCTGCCGATACATGGGGTGCCGCCGTCTGCTTGTCCCGATCATTTCGGGAGGCTCCTGACCAACGGGCGATTTTAAATTGAACATTAATTTCCAAATTCCGGACGCAGTCCGGCAGAATTAAAAGTCATCAAGTGATCCTGCGGAACACTTGTGCCAGATGAGGGGACAATTGCGCCGGCAGGTTATTTTCCAATAACTTTATGCAAATGAAAAAGATTGTTACCGGCTTTCTCGGGATATGCTTTTTACTTCCTTTTCAAAACTGCAACAGGCATTTGCAAAACAATACGGAGACAGCTGTTCTTACAGATCTGCCGGAACATGCCGGGCAGTACCGGCACATCAAAAATTATTTCATGCTTTCTGAGCAGAGAAAACTGGAAGAATGGTACAGTACTTATTTAACCAAATGTACCCTGTTCTATAAAATTGAAAACCCCGTAAAGGATTCTATCCTCAACCTTATAAAAAGTTACTGGCTAACATCGGATGAACAAAAGCATGACATACGATCCATACAATGGCGCCCGCTTAAGAAGGGGAAGGAGGTTTTTGTTACGATGAATTACAGCTACCGCATCATTGCCGAAAACCGGGTAAAACAAATTCCACAATTGAAATTGCAGCTGCTCCTTAATCGCCGGAATAAAATAATAAGTATCAGGGAATGGAGCAGGGGTGGCTAGTTCTCTCTTTTTATCCCGGGGACATACGTCATACCAATTCTAAAAGCTTTGCAAGCTGCAGCGGATCTACGCGATACGGAGATGCTAAACCTTCAAAAAAATGATGATCGCGGATGAGGTGAACGATCAATCCCGGACCTGAAACAACTAAGTTTATTTTGCGGTTCTTTATTTCCCAGTCCAGTGACCCGTATTGAACCGGGCCGCCAATTGTACATTGCCTGTTGTCCTCTTCCTGCGACCATGGACATTTCTGGTAATGCCTGAACTTTTTCAAATGGATCTCGAAAAGGCCGATCACCAATTCTTCTTTCCGGCTTTCGATAGCAACATTAAGCAGGCCTTCCAGCCCGTCGGCAAGATCTTCACGGTCCAGGTCAAGTTTATTCAATGTATCGCTGTCATGAGCTATGACCTCCGTCAACTTTTCGCCCGCTCCTAAAAAACCTTTCATTGAATAAGCACCCGGCTTCATCCTGATTTCCAGTTCTTCGATACTGACCATATGTATAAGTGTTCACAAAAGTACTTACTGCTGGCGGGGTTTGCCGCGATATTTTCCCACCGGCGTCTTTTTGCCCCCGTCTGGTCTCCTGACCAACGGCGATTTGAGTTGTGTTGCATTTTCTTTGCGGTCATAAGACAAGGCAACGGCGGGGATAGAAGCGAAGACCAACCGCGGCCAAGAGTATGGTTGGCACAGATACGCCAACGCACTTTATGCCATGCCGCATATCTGCGCCAGTTTGTGATTTGAGTTGTGTTGCATTTTCTTTGCGGTCATAAGACAAGGCAACGGCGGGGATAGAAGCGAAGACCAACCGCGGCCAAGAGTATGGTTGGCACAGATACGCCAACGCACTTTATGCCATGTCG
>DATHEH010000148.1:0-6219 GCA_035318685.1 Ferruginibacter sp. | reverse complement strand
GCTCTTTTTGCAAAAAAATCCCGGCAGGTTTTATAAAAATGTTTTTGATGTATTATTCGCAAAAAAAACATGGATCGGTTATGCAGCAGCTTCCGAAGATTTTCCACCCCTTCGTAAAGGGATACTTACCAGCACATCATTACCGGCCATATTAAATGAGTTGCCGGCAGAAAGCTTAAAGAATACGGATGACTGGTATGCATTGAGTTATTCTGTTCTGATCGATCTCAAGCAAATAAGCAGGGGATATAAGTATCTTTATTATTGATCTTCTCCATTACCCAAATACTTTTTTATGAAACCCTGTATTACGCTTACGTAAGCATTATGCTGAAACCCTGTTTTGTTAAAAGAAAAATCCGCGGCATCTTTTAAAACATGGCTTAATGAGAATTCCTGTTGATCTATACAGAAAAAATATTTGCGGGTCATTAAATACCTGGCAAGGTATTCTTGTTCTGTTTGACCTGGTGTAGGGACAAGGATCGCTTTTTTTTGCAGTTTTACCAGGTCCATAACCGTAGTATAACCACACCTGCTGATGACCAGATCCGATTGTAGTATAACACGGTTTAATTCAGCAGCAGGAAGGTGATCGTGTATTTCAACAGGCGATGACTGACCTGGTAAAGCCAGTGATTTACCCGGCAACCCTCTTACCAATAATGCCTTTCCTTTAAAAGACCTAAGATCTTTTAGTATTATTTCTTCAAACAGCGTGCGCTGTGGTTCGGGTCCTGATAATATAATTGCGAGATCATATCTTATTTCAGCATTTGATCTTTCAAACCTTGATAAGGGACCAAGGTATATTACCGGAGCATGGGGAAGAATATCAGGATGGGATAACTCTCCGGCCAGGTTATCCCCTTCTTTTGTGTCAGGAACCCAACATTCCTTATACTTATTGATAAAACGGTAATGAATTTTTTGAGCGAGCCATTCTGTAAACCTGTTGCCTGTTTTTATTTTGAGCTGGTGTGTGATGTATATGCAGGGAAGAGCTGAATGATACATGCCAAAGCGGTTATCTGAAATGACAGCATCAATATCATATTGCTTTGCGATCTTTTTAAGCCAGCGATGTTCCGTATAAATACTAAGAATAATTTTTGGAAACTGGATCAGTAGCTTTGCGGGCAACCAGAATTTCTTACGGCTGTACCGCATTCTATAGCCTTTTATGTCGCAATAGGACAGGCTTGGGAATTCCTCCTGTAATAACCGCCTGCAGCCGCCCTCAGCCGCAATAATTACTTCACAATCATGTTGTAATAAACTGGTTATAATTGGAATGCAACGCGTTGCATGTCCAAGGCCCCATTCCAGCGGAGCCACCAGGACACGGGGCTTATGGCCTGGCTTGTTAAAATTTTCGCCTTTCATCAAAGAATACAATAATAGTTTGTGAAAATAGTTTAATTTGTAACTTGAAAACTATGTACCAAAGAAATAAAATAACATTACTTGTTTTAATTATCGTAAGTTTATTGGCGACAGCAGGTTGCTCTTCTTCAAAGAAGGGTCAGTGCGGATGTCCGAATAAGCAAGGAATGGTAGGATACAAATAAAGTAGTTATAAATAATAACCCCAAAGTCTATGAACAATCCAAACCGGGATTTACTGGTTTTGTTCAACCAGGAGATAATGACTCCTCAGGCAATTGAGCATGAAGTAGAACTGCTTCATCAATTGTTGTATACCATAGAAGGAATAGACAACCTGATCATTGCCCACGAAATAATAGACCTGAATAAATACAAGATCGTCAATAAGTCTCCTGACCTTCGTAAACTAAT
The DNA here is from genome assembly GCA_035318685.1 of Ferruginibacter sp. Classification (GTDB taxonomy): domain Bacteria; phylum Bacteroidota; class Bacteroidia; order Chitinophagales; family Chitinophagaceae; genus Ferruginibacter. The sequence continues at coordinate 4,419 of DATHEH010000148.1, read as the reverse complement.
CCGCCACAGGGAATTAAAACCCTTTGTTTTTTTGAATTGTAAGAATTGATCTTAAACTAATTTCTGCAGCGAGGCTTTCAGCTTTCCCAGCATTTCATCAATTTCCTCTTTTTTACAGGTACCCACACTTAGCCTGTACCAGCTGCTTGTTGTTTCTGCGCCAAATGCATAAAAAGGGACAACGGCCAGTTTCGCATCATCCAGAATATAAGAAGTAACATCGGCCTGTGTAGCCAGCAATTTTCCTTCTGCTGTTTTCCTGCCGGTATAATCTATTTGTATCGTAAGATAGATGGCAGCCTGGGGAGCGATGGCATCAATATTAAAGCCTTCTTTTTTCATTTGCTGAAGCCCGGCAAAGATCCTTTGCAATCTTTCGTTGATCTCTGCTTTAAAATGAGCAAAATATTTATCAATAGCCTCTGTTCTCAATAAATAATTTGCAACAGCCTTTTGCTCGGCCATCGGTGCCCATGCCCCAACATGACTGTTTATGGAACGCATCTTTACCAAAATATCTGCAGGCCCCATTGACCATCCGACACGAACACCCGTTGCAGCAAAAGCTTTGCTGATGCCATCTATGAAAATGGTGTATTTTTTCATTTCGGGCCTTAATGATACGGGGTTATAATGCACCGTATCACCAAAGGTTAATGTCCAGTAGATCTGGTCATACATCAGGTACAATTTCTTTTCCGATTCCCCGCGGCTGTTATTTTCTTCTATTACAAGATCACAGATAGCCTCCAGCTCTGTTTTATTAAATGTGGTTCCTGTAGGATTTAACGGAGAACATAAAGAAAGTAAGGTTACTCCTTTTATGTGTTCTTTGATCTGTGCAGCAGAGATCATAAAGTTGTTCTCTTTCTTTGCTTCGATCAACACATGCTCTGCATCAGTAAAATGAACATAATGATTATTGTTCCAGCTGGGTACGGGGTAGATCACTTTATCTCCCTTATCTACAATAGAACGGTATAATGAATATATCAATGGACGGCCGCCGGCAGAAATTAAGATCTCGTTAGGGGAATAATCCAATCCCTGCCTGGCTGAAATAAAAGAGGAGACAGCTTCTCTCAGGTCAAGGTTTCCTTCTGCTGCGGGGTAGGTGGTATAGTTGTTCTTATATGCGGTCATGATATCCTGCTCCAGTTCGGCGGGAATAGGAAATATAGCAGAATCAAAATCGCCAACAGTAAAATTGTAAATCTTTTCTCCCTGTCTTATTTTTTCTTTGATAGTTGCACCAAGGCGCACTATTTCTGATGCCTGCAATGTTTCCGCAAGGCGGCTAAGTTTGGTAACACTCATAAATTTTGCTATTAATAAACAAGGATGGTTATGCACAAAAGTAAACCCTAAAACAAGGAAAACAAAAAAACCTGCCAGGACAGTTGCCCCAACAGGTTGTGAATTATATTAAATGGGCTATTTATTCGATCTGCTTATAATCTTTAAATAAATTCACCTTCGTAACCTCCACCTGCTGCCGGTAAGCAGCCCATTTCTCGCGGTAAAATTTATTTATCTTATCAACGATATCTCTCACCGAGTCCTCGGCATTTATAACCAGTGTTTCCACCTGCGGACCCGGGGATACCATTTTGCTACCAATGGATTGCTGTGCGGTTTGTATGGAAGTCATTACAGTTGATTCTGCGGACCTCGTAATGCCCTGGGCGGTGCTTGTTTTACCACTTATCTCCTCACGTATACCTTTTATTTCATCCTGTAACTTAGTAGTTGTTTTTCTTAAAGAATCGATCTCCTTCCCTTCCACGCCCTTTAGCTGGGCCTGCATTTTGGTCAACAGCTCTTCGCTTTCTGTAAGCTGGTCCATTGCGGTCGTCAACTTGTCGGAGCTTTTTCGCAGGCGGTCATACATTTTTCGCTGAGCGAGCTTTATGTCATTCCTGTTGCCCAGCCTTGGGTCATCGCTGACGGTTATAAAGGTGGAGTCAGAACTTCTTGCATAGGTAATAACCAGCTTATAATTTCCCGGCAATACCGCGAAACCACCGGGTTCCTGTGCACCGGGCTGCGGCTTGGCCGAGCCGGGCTGGCGAAAGCCTTTTTCTTCCATGCCCCAGTACATTTTATTGTAACCCGAATCAACAGGCCAACGCAGTGTTCTTATCAACTCATTGTCTGGATTATAGATCCTTACCATTGCGCTATCTGTCCTTCGGCCACCACCGCCTCCGCCCGGTCCGCCACCGCGACCACGGTTTCCTCCCTGTTGACCAGCTGCCGGAACAGCCTGCGTCGTTGTAACTGCCGCCGCTGGCTGGGTTGCAGCAGTATCCTGTTTTGACTTATTGATAAAGAATGAAACAGCAGCACCACGTCTCCTGTTCTCTGCATCATATAAACCATAGGTACTCCACTCATAACCCGTAGAAGCCCGGTATTGTGCCTGGTAAGCATCCGGAGCTTTGAATACAGTAACAGCATTTGTGAATTTCATTCCTTTGTTTGCAGCAGCTTTTCTTAGTGGCCTTATATCATCCAGTACCCAAAGAGCACGGCCGAATGTTGCGATCACAAGATCAGCTTCACGTTGTTGTATGGCAAGGTCATAAGTGGAAACGGAAGGATAGCTGTTCTTAAATTGCTCAAATGAATCACCATTATCAAAACTCACCCAGAGCCCATGCTCAGTTCCTGCAAAAATTAAATTCGGTTCTGTAGGATCCTGGATAACGCACAATGCATATCCTTTTACTTTATGCTCGTCGATCATCCTTGTCCATGTTTTGCCATAATCGCCTGTGCGAAAAATATAAGGCTTCATATCACCACGACGGTAATCATTTGCCACCACAAAAGCTTCACCCGCATTATATGCAGATGCTTTTATCTGTGGTATCCAGCAGCCTGATGGCATACCTGGTATTTTTCCCCTGAAGCTTGTCCAGGTTTTCCCGCCATCCCGTGTAAGCTGAACATTGCCATCATCTGTTCCTATCCAGACGGTGCCTTGTTGTTTTGGAGAAGGCTCAATGGTAAGTATAGAACAATGTGTTTCTGCGCCGGTAATGTCTAATGTAAGACCTCCCGTATTTTGGTAAGCAGCAATTTTTATTGTGTCATTAGATGTAAGGTCGGGAGAAATGATTTCCCAGTTTACGCCTTTATCATTACTCCTGTGCAGGTACTGGCTGCCAAAATAAATTGTTTTTTTATCAAAGGGATCCTGCGCAATGGCAGAGTTCCAGTTAAAGCGAAGTTTTGTTTTCGGATCAAGTGCGGGTGGCCTGATGAACCATCCCTCACCTGTTTTCCAGTTGCGCCTGCCTACGCTTCCTCCCTGGCTCATACTATATACCCATGATGGGTCTTCCGGGTCGGGCATTACATCAAATCCATCTCCGCCGCCAACGTTGCTCCAGTAATAATTTCTTATGCCAGCATTGATCCAGGTATAAGCAGGCCCGTGCCAGCTTCCGTTATCCTGCATGCCACCCATTACATTGTATGGGATCTCATTATCAACATTAACGTGGTAGAACTGGCCAACAGGAATTTTTTCATCAAATACCCAGGTCTTTCCCCTGTCTCTTGAGATACCGATACCACCATCATTACCTTCAATGATCAGGTTCGGGTCCCCGGGGTTTATCCACCAGGCGTGGTGATCGGGATGGATACCGGAATAAGGGATCATGGTTAAAAAAGATTTACCGCCATCTTCGCTGAAAGTAATAGTTGAATGAACATCATAGATGCGGTTCTCATTTTTGGGATCAACATAAATTTCCTGGTAATAGAAAGGGCGGTCAGTTATTTGTGCCGGATCACTGTTTACCAGTGTCCATTTGAAACCACCATCATCACTTTTATACAAACCATTTTTTGTTGCCTCCACTTTTGCATAAACCCTTGATGGCATGCTGCGGCTGAATGCAACCCCGATCCTCCCAAGCTGGCCGTCAGGCATTCCATCTTCTTTATTCAGTTGTTTCCAGTTCTTACCTCCATCAACAGTTATGAATAAACCACTTCCTTTACCCCCGCTTGTTAAATTCCAGGGCGTGCGGCGAAATTGCCACATGGCAGCGATGAGCTTATTTGGATTGGAAGGGTCCATCACCAGGTCGGCACAGCCGGTAGTATCATTGGCATATAATATTTTGTTCCACGTTTCACCGCCATCTGTTGTTTTAAACACACCTCTTTCGGGGTGCTCTGCATAAGGATTACCTATTGCAGCCGCATAAACGGTGTTGGGATTTGTAGGGTCGATCACTACGCGGTGAATACAAATGGTTTTATCCAGGCCCATTTTTTTCCAGGTCTTGCCGGCATCTAAACTTTTATAGATACCCCCACCAAGGTTGAGTGAATTGCGGGGATTTCCTTCGCCCGTACCCACCCAAACAACAGCAGGGTTTGATTGCTGAATTGCAATAG
>DATHEH010000147.1:0-5657 GCA_035318685.1 Ferruginibacter sp. | reverse complement strand
GTATGCTGCCGAACAGTATTTGAAAGGTAAGGAGGCAACGGGTGCTGCATTTGCAGCAGCGGCAGCAATAGCTGTTAAAGAAACAAAACCACTCGCTCATAATGGTTTTAAAGTATCCATGTTAAGAGGTGCTATTGAAACGGCGTTACAAAATTGTTTAACTGTCTAAAAATAATACTATGGGATTTTTTGACGAAATAGAAAATATATTCAACCCCGAAGAAGGGCGTGTGGAAGCTGTGGCAAAAGTTACCGGCAAAGGAAAGTACAGTGCTGAATATGAAGTGGAAAACCTCTGCTACGGGGTTTTGGTTGGCAGCTCAGTGCCGGCAGGCGCCATCACAAAGCTGAAACTGGATGACGCAAAGCAGGCTTCCGGCGTTATTGATATCATCTCCCATCAAAACAAACCTTTGGTACCGGGATTGGCAGATGAAAATAAGATCAAAGAATCACGCATCGGGTTAGCCGTATTTCATACAGATAAAATATATTTTAAAGGTCAACCCATTGCATTGGTTATTGCAGAAACATTTGAAGAAGCGGTATATGCGGCATCCCTGGTGAATGCAGAATATGCCAGGGCAGACTTTAATGTAGACTTTGATAAAAGCCAGGCCGGTGCAGAACTGAAGGTTACGGGTAAAGACAGGGGAAGCATTCCAACAGGTGCTGCGTCATCTGTAATAGAAGCAGAATATACCATTCAGACAGAAGTGCATAATCCCATGGAGATGCATGCAACCATTGCACACTGGACAGCTGACGATAAATTAAAACTCTATGATAAGACCCAGGGTGTAAATAATGTTCAGCGAACATTAGCCAAATTGTTCAATATTCCCAATAATAATATCCAGGTGATGAGTGAATACGTTGGTGGTGGTTTTGGCTCCGGTTTAAGGGTATGGCCCAATACACTGGCTGCGGTTATGGGAGCAAAGCAGGTAAAGCGTCCACTGAAACTTATGCTCACGAGGCCGCAGATGTTTACCGGTGTTGGCTACAGGCCGCAATCATGGCAAAAGGTAAAACTCGGTGCCGGTAATGATGGGAAGTTTGAATTCTTATTGCACCAGGCAAGGCATTCAACATCTTTGTACGAAAGCTTCAACGAAGGTATTACCCGTATCAGCAGGCTTGTTTACAAATTTGATAATTTAAGAACAGAATCAGCGGTTGTTCCGCTGAATATGAGTACACCTACCTGGATGCGTGGACCGGGTGATTGCACGGGGGACTTCGCTATAGAAAGTGCTATTGATGAACTCAGCTACCAATTAAAACAAGACCCGATCGAATTGCGTATGAAAAACCTGGCGCTGGAAAAAGATCCTGAAAGCGGCAAGCCATGGTCTACTAATTTTGTCCATGAATGTATTGAGAAAGGTGCCGCGATGATCAATTGGAAGAACCGGAGATCAACCCCTGGTCAACAATCCGATGGCGACTGGAAGATCGGCTATGGTATGGCGGTAGGTATGTGGACGGCCGGTCGTCAAAATTCCAGTGCTGCAATAGAAATGCAAAAAGACGGAACGATCATCGTAAAAACAGCGATGACGGATATTGGCACAGGAACCGGAACAGCTATGCAAAATATAGCACAATCAGTTACGGGTATCTCCAAAAACAAAATAAAAATTGAACTCGGTAATTCAGACCTGCCGCCTTCTCCCAGCCAGGGTGGAAGTACAGGTTTGTCATCTATAAGTGGTGCGGTAACAGCAGCAGGCAAGGCATTAAAACAAAAACTGGCATCTTATGCCGATGATCAAAACGATGTTTATAAGAACGCCGCTGCAGAAGATATCATTCTTTCAGATACCGGTATCTCTTTTAAAACAAGTAACAACCAGTTTATTTCCTATGCAGAGATCTGGGAAAAAAATAAAATTGACAGGTTAGAAGCAGAAGCAAGTTCGGGCCCGGGAGAAGAAAGACAGAAATATGCTTTTTGTTCCTCTGCTGCCCACTTTTGTATCGTAAAGGTTAATGGTAAGACAGGAAAAGTGAAAGTGGATAGAATGGTATGCGTGGTGGATGGTGGTACGATCGTGGCTGAAAAGCCAGCTGCCAACCAGGTATCGGGAGCTGCTATTGGCGGCATTGGTATGGCATTAATGGAAGAGCAGGCTGTAGACTCAAAACTTGGTAGTTTGATCGGCAATGACCTGGCAGGATATCATTTTGCAGTAAATGCAGATGCCCCGGTGATTGAAGTAGCATTTATAAATAAACCTGATCCAAATATTAATCCAAGCGGCGCCAAAGGGCTGGGCGAGGTAGGAATTATTGGCATTGCGGCTGCTATTGCAAATGCGATATATAATGCTACAGGCAAGCGTTTGCGGGATCTGCCGATAACACCGGATAAGGTATTAATGGGGTGATGCTGGATTCCTGAAGAAAAGATCTGTGCTGATCTGCTTTATACAGTGATCACCAGTTTTCCTTTGTGTTCAGCCTTTCCAAATCGTTTCAATGCTTCAGCAGTTTCACTTAACCGGTAAGAACCATCTATCACCGGTTTTATTTTACCGGCTTCAAAAAGCTCATTCATATATAAGAGGTCTTTGTTTGTTTTCAGGCTAACGATGCGCAGGTATTTTTTGCTGGTCATGGAGATCCATGGCGCAAGAAGCAAAGCCTGGAGAAGCCTGCCCAGGGAACCGCCAACACTAACATAAACACCATTGCGATTTAATGAACGGGCATAATCAAACATCGAACGGTTTGTTTTAACATCAAGGACCAGGTCGTAACGTTTACCATTCTTCGTGAAATCTTCCTTTGTATAATCAATAACATGATCAAATCCGATTGAACGCAGCATATCCAGTTTAGCGGTGCTGTCAACACCGGTCACTTCCACGCCATATAGTTTTGCGATCTGCACGCCAAATGTACCAACACCACCGCCTGCGCCATTGATCAACAGCTTTAGCCCCGGCTGTATTTTTCCTTTATCAATAAGTCCCTGTACCGCCAGCATTGCGGCCTGTGGTATTGCCGCCGCTTCTTCAAAACGCATGCGGGCAGGTTTTAGCGCTAAGGCTTTTTCAGGCGCACAGGTATATTCTGCAAAACCTCCCCATTGGCCGCTCAGGTCGCCATACACTTCATCACCTGGTTTAAACTTAGTTACATTTTTACCCACTGCTTCAATTCTTCCTGCAATGTCGGACCCGAGTATTTTTCTTTTCGGTTTAAGAAAGCCATTTAATATACGATTTATAAAGTCGCCATGGAGCAAACCCCAGTCCCAGTCATTTATTGACACTGCATGAATTTTGACCAATACCTCGTCGTCCTTTGGATGGGGTTTATCTGTTTCTTTTAGTTGCAGGACTTCAGGGCCACCGTATTTGCTGTAGATTATGGCTTTCATCCTTTCCATGATTGAATCGTTGGTTTATAATATTGATCAGTATAGCATGATCGGTAATTCATGTTGACGACTCCCATCCTTAGCACTGGATTCAAACAAAATAAGCGTAAGGGTTGATTGCGCTCTTTTTTTTGGCGCATGAATGATGAAATCAAATTTTCCCCACTCGGGGGCGCCTGCGTCTGTCATTTGAAAACCTTTTTTAAGTTCTTCGTGGCCATCTTCAATTATCCAGTTAAAATTTGCTTCAAAGATCTGGCCCTGGCCACGCACCCTGAAGGAATCTCTGCCAATTCTTTCCACGATCACATCTTTGAAACGTTTATTGGAATATATTTTAAGTGGAGGCAATATGCTTTTTGGCTCTTCGTCCTTTTCTATCACTGATTTTTTGGAAGTAGTTGCTAAAGTGTCGATCGCTGTAGTTGTACTTTTTTCTTCGCTGGCATTACATGCACCAACTATTATTATTACTGATAACAAAATTATAGATCTCATGCGGCGTTCATTTTAATTTGGTGCTACCGGTTAAAGGAACGAAATTTTCAGCTTACCGCAAAGCCAGGCCGGATATTAGTTCAAACCAATGATGAAGGAAGATAAACTATGAAGACCCAATATGGTTTATAAAACAATTTTTAAGGAAAAATCTTCTACGGAAGCAACCTTTATAAATCCCTATGCGTTTCTTTTTTAAGCGTATGTAAAATCCCCAGGTGTTCAAGCTTCCCCCTAAGGCAGGCCGGATCAGCAGGAAAGCCTGGTAGTGCTTTCTATGTTGATATTATTTAAACCCTCATTTAAAAATTACTGTCATGCAAACAACCGCATCCAGGGGAAGACAATCGTTAACAGTATTTTCTTCCATCTTATGTTTTCTTTTTTTACTGGTATTCCAGAGTAGTGATAACACGTACCTGGCAACGCTTCAGGCTTCACAGCGCGGTGAAGGATTTAATTGCCGTTGTATGAAAGATTGAGCTGATAAAAATAGTGCATGCCCCATCCGTTTATCAACGGGTAGGGCATTATTTTTTTAAAGAAACAGGCTAACTATTTTATCATCATCAGCGCTGCCATTGTTTCTATTCCTTCAAACAAATTGCCGATACGGATATTTTCATTTTCTGCATGCTGGTTATTATCATGATTGGCTATAGGCACAGTAACGGTTTTGGCAGCAAGATATTTTTCAAATAAAAAAAGCGGGAGACTTCCGCCCATTGTTGGCTGCAGAACGAGTTTCTCTTTGGATACAGCCTGCACTGCAGTAATTACTTTTTGTATGATGGGCAGGTCCATGGAAGTGCGATGTGCATTATAGCCATCTGTTTTATGGATCACTTTAATGATCTTTGAATATTTTTTTCTTTCTTCCACTGTTGGTTCCTGGTCTGTAACATGATATCCCTGTGCCTTTATGTGGTCGGTCACTTTTTGCTGCTGCCGCTTCCAATCATTACCCAATACCAGCCGCAGGTCGAGAACGGCCGTTGCGTAGGTGGGTATCTGGTTAGATGCAAGTTTGCCCACGTTACCACTTTGCATGCCATTGATATTTAATGATGGCAGGTTGATGGCCTCACTTAATGACAGGCCCTGCATTTCAAGTTCATTTATTCCCAGTTCATTTTTCATTTGTTCATCCACTGAAGGAACTTCGCCCAATGCTTTTTTTTCAGAAGCGGTCAAAGGGATCAGGTCATCATAAAATCCTTTTATGGTAACCCTGCCATTCTCATCTTTCATCGAGGCTAATAATTTTGCAAGCATCATGGCAGGGTTAGGCGCCCAGTTGCCGTAATGGCCACTGTGCAATGGCCGTTGCGACGCATAAATTGTAAGATCAAGGTGTGCATCGCCGCGAACGCCAAATACGATCTGTTTTTTCCCCGACTGGTGAACGGGGCCATCACAAATGATCCAAAGGTCAGACTGAAGTAAAGACCGGTGCTTTTCCAGTATCTCGTTTAGATGAACTGAACCGGCTTCTTCCTCACCTTCGAAAAAGAACTTAAGGTTACAGCCGGGTTTTAGCCCGCTTTTATTGATGGCATCGTAAGCATTCAAAATGGCATTAACACCCGCCTTGTCATCAGAGGATCCCCGTGCATATATTCTCCATTCGTTATTATAATTACCATCGGCAGGGAAGGGGAGGTTGGTTCCGGCTTTATCAATAGCAGCAGAAAATAGTTTTGGCTGAAAAGGATGCAGTCCTGCTGCCCATTGCGCAGGATTAACGGGCTGACCGTCATAATGTGCA
>DATHEH010000146.1:0-9933 GCA_035318685.1 Ferruginibacter sp. | reverse complement strand
ACACCTGCTGTTTGATAATATACTCAGCAACCTGCGTAATAAAAAAACCAGGCAGCACGCGGAAATGCCGGTAAAGAAATTATCGGCGGAATTTTCCAGGCAATACCCTCTTCGAATCTTAGTTGCGGAGGACAATCTTGTGAACCAAAAATGGGCGACGAAAATATTGACCAAAATGGGCTATCAGCCGGATATTGCCGATAACGGGCATATGGTACTCGATATGGTAGACAGGTCATCTTACGACCTTATACTTATGGATGTGCAAATGCCGGGGATGGACGGCCTGGAAGCGACCAGGATGATTAGGTTATGCCTGAACAAACAACCTGTGATAATAGCTATGACCGCCAATGTTATGCATGGCGACAGGATGGCCTGTATACAGGTTGGCATGAATGATTACATAAGTAAACCTGTACAACTCAGCGAATTAGTGAACATGCTGGAGAAATGGGCAGTGGTGATCACCGATAAAAAACTTGTTGAACTACTGTAGTAAAAAGACAGGATATTACCCGGTTATGCGATATCACATCACATTTTGTCCCCGGCATGCCTGTTTTTCCGCGTAGGCAAATTAAATTTTTAGCCTTATTTTTGTTCCGCAGGCATGATATCACCAAACACAAATACACAATCAAAAGAATACACCGATACACTCACTGTTACGGAGTCGTCTTGTACCCTTATTGTGTGGAACGACGAGGTTAATACTTTTGAATGGGTAATTGAAACATTGATCGAAGTATGCGGCCACTCACAGGAACAGGCCGAGCAATGTGCTTTCCTGATAGATGCAAAAGGTAAATATGCAGTTAAGCAAGGCATCTATGATATTTTAAAGCCCCAATGCGATGCCATCACAGACAGAGGCATAAATGCTACCATCGAAGTAATGGCAAACTAATTTTCTACCACAAAGTTTTAACGAAGAAACACGGGGATCCACAAAGCCAACTTTATGCTCTTTGCGGTCCTTTATGGATCTTTGCGGCAGTTCCCTTATCATGCTTTATTTTTGACCATGTTCCTCCTAAACAAAGAACTTATTTTCCCTCCTGTTGAAATGGCTGATGAAGATGGATTGCTCGCCATTGGCGGCGACCTCGCTTCAGAACGCTTACTGCTTGCCTACCGCAACGGGATCTTCCCCTGGTACAATGAAGGAGAACCCATTTGCTGGTGGAGCCCGGATCCCCGTTTTGTTTTATATCCCTGCGAATTAAAAGTGAGCAGCAGCATGAGAACAGTTTTTAACAATGGGAAATTCCGTTTTTCCATTGACCAGGCTTTTACCCGGGTGGTACAGCATTGTAAAAGCATTACACGGAAGGGACAGGATGGAACGTGGATATCACCTGCGGTACAAAAAGCCTATACCATTTTGCATGAAAAGGGATATGCACACAGTGCCGAGGCATGGCTGGATGAAAAACTGGTTGGTGGATTATACGGCATAAGGATAGGCAATATCTTTTTTGGTGAAAGCATGTTCAGCCTGGAAAAAAATGCAAGCAAGTTTGCTTTTATAAAATACCTGGGGCTTTTGCAAAAAGAGAAGGTACAACTGGTGGACTGCCAGGTGTATACCGAACACCTGGGAAGCCTTGGTGCAAGGATGATCAGCAGGGAAAAGTTCACAAAGCTTCTTACCGATAACATCGGCGCATAAAAACCTTATTTTTGCCCCACAAAACAACTAATATGCTATTTCAACTTTCCGAAGAACAATTAATGATAAAGCAGGCAGCAAAGGATTTTGCTGTAAATGAATGCCTGCCCGGTGTAATTGAAAGGGACGACCTGCAGAAATTCCCCAAAGAACAAATTGAAAAATTAGCCGACCTGGGCTTTATGGGCATGATGGTAAAGCCTGAATATGGTGGCAGCGGTATGGATACAGTGAGCTATGTACTTGCCATGGAAGAGATCAGTAAGGTTGACGCCAGCGTGAGTGTTTGTGTGAGTGTGAATAACAGCCTCGTTTGTTATGGCCTGCAGGAATATGGAACCGAAGAACAAAAACAAAAATATTTACACCCTTTGGCACAGGGAAAAAAAGATGGTGAATTGTATATCGGTGCTTTTTTGCTGAGTGAACCGGAAGCCGGCAGTGATGCTACCTCGCAACGCACAACAGCCGAAGATAACGGTGATCATTATTTACTGAACGGAACAAAGAACTGGATCACCAACGGTAACAGCGCAAGTGTTTACCTGGTAATTGCACAGACAGATGTAAGCAAAGGCAGCCGCGGAATCAATGCATTCATTGTTGAAAAAAGCTGGAAGGGTGTACAGGTAGGCGCTAAAGAAAATAAATTAGGCATACGCGGAAGTGATACCCATAGTATCTTATTTACCGATGTAAAAGTTCCTAAAGAGAACAGGATCGGGGCTGACGGATTTGGCTTTAAATTCGCCATGAAAACTTTAGCCGGTGGAAGGATCGGCATTGCCTCCCAGGCCCTGGGAATTGCAAGTGGTGCTTACGAAAGATCATTAGCTTACAGTAAAGAACGAAAAGCATTCGGTACAGAGATAAAGAATCACCAGATCATACAGTTCAAGCTGGCTGATATGGCTACACGTATCGAAGCAGCAAGGTTATTATGCCTGAAAGCCGCATGGGAAAAAGACCAGCACATGGATTATACACTGAGCAGCAGTATGGCCAAGGTCTTTGCCAGTGAAACAGCCATGTGGACAGCAACCGAAGCCGTACAGATACACGGTGGTTATGGGTTTGTAAAAGAATACCACGTAGAAAGAATGATGAGGGATGCAAAGATCACGCAGATATATGAAGGCACCAGCGAGGTACAAAGGATCGTTATCAGTCGTACGATATTGAAATAATTTGATGATTTGGAAATGTGAAAATGTGCAGATGCATCCTGAGCGAAGTCGAAGGGCATTTGCACATTTTTTATTTAACTTCTTTGTGCATCTTTGTGCCTTAATGCCTTTGTGGCAAAAACATGAGTATCAATAAAGAAAAATATAAAGAGATCATGGGGGAACTGGATGGCAAGGCGACATTGGTTGCCGTATCCAAAACAAAACCGCCGGAAGACATACAGGCATTGTATGAGCTCGGCCATCGTGATTTTGGTGAGAACTATGTCCAGGAGCTAACAGCAAAATATGAACAACTGCCAAAGGACATCAACTGGCATTTCATTGGGCACCTGCAAAGCAACAAAGTAAAATACATTGCACCGTTCATTCATTTGATACACGGTATTGACAGCCCCGGCTTGTTAAAAGAGATCAATAAACAGGCATTGAAGAACAACCGCATCATTGACTGTTTATTGCAGGTACATATTGCAAAGGAAGAAACAAAGTTTGGGCTCGATGAAAAAGAATTAGAGGAATTAACTACACGAATTAAAAACGAATTACAGGAATTTAAGCATGTGCGGGTTTGCGGGTTAATGGGAATGGCCTCTTTTTCTGATAATGTAGAGCTGGTCACAAATGAATTTAAATACCTTAAAACCCTCTTTGATAAATATGCCCTGCCATCAACCATCAACTATCAACTATCAACCTTAAGCATGGGCATGAGCGCTGACTATAAAATAGCATTACAGGAAGCGAGTAATATGGTAAGGATCGGAAGTTTATTGTTTGGCGAAAGAAATTATAATAGCTAAAAAGATGCAAAACGAAGCTTGTGATCCGGATCAGCAACGCACAAAAAATATTTACACCGGTATCGGGCTTGCTGTTCTGGCAACACTTCTCTGGTCGGGGAATTTTATCATAGCAAAAGGCGTTACCAGCTCCATTAACCCTGTCAGTCTAAGCTTTTACCGTTGGCTGATCGCATCTATCATAATATTGCCATTCGCCATCAGACAATTCATCAGCCAGTGGCCGGCCGTACGTGCGTCATGGCAATACCTGTTCTGGGCGTCGCTTACGGGAGTGGCATTCTTCAATACCTTCGTTTACATCGGTGCCCATTACACTTCCGCCATCAACCTGGCATTGATCGGTACAACTTCCTCTCCTATCATGTCTGTTGCATTCGCACGCATCTTTCTCAAAGAACGGATCGGAACACTGAAAATGGCGGGCATGATCCTTTGTGCCATTGGCGTCCTGTTTCTCCTGTCGAAAGGAAGTTTTCAAAATCTCCTGCACCTGCATTTCGGAACAGGAGATCTTTGGGTATTGCTTGCTGCATTTTCCTTTGCCGTTTATAATACGCTGGTAAAGAAAAAACCTGCAGCCATCTCCCCCGTTAATTTTTTGTTTACCAGTTTTTCTTTCGGTACGCTGATGATGCTCCCCTTTTTTCTCTGCGAACTAAATAATTCAGCGCCTGTTCAATGGACAAACAACCTCGTTTTTTCCATTCTATATCTTGGCATCGTCGCCTCGGTGGTCTGTTTTCTTATCTGGAACACCGCGATCAATAAAATCGGCGCCGGCCGGACAGCGTTGTTTGGTAACCTTATCCCCGTATTCGCCAGCATTGAGGCAGCGTTCATACTCGGCGAAGATTTTACCCTGATACATACCACCGGTATGTGTATCGTATTCGCAGGCATCCTGCTGGCTAACCTGCGGCAACCAGGCTCGGTTGCTGTTAAGTAGTTGCTAATTTGTTAAAACCTTAACAGCAATGATAAAATGCGGCATGATATTCCGTCGTTTGCTCATAATAAAATAACTTTGGGATGTATTACACCTCAACTATGTCAGCAAGTTTTGAATCAGAAAAAAATAAAAGGGCAGCAGCTTATACGGCATTGATCCTTGGTGCAATGCTTTTAATTGCTTTTCTTGTTTCATGGACGCATCAGCATACGCCTCCCCCAATTATTGGCGAACTCATCGAGATCAACCTGGGAAATAATGCGGAAGGATATGGTGAAGTACAACCTTTGATCAAAGGGCCAAAAGCGCCTTCATCCGAACAGGCAGAACAACCAAGGCCTGCTGCGGTGAAAAACCAGGCTGTTGAAGACACAAAGACCGATGACCTTGCAGATAAAGAATCAGCTCCCGTAACCAAGACGGTAAAAACAACAGTTAAGGTAAACACGCCGGCTCCACCGGTTGTAACGCCCGTTGCAAAACCACAGAAGCCAAAGATAGCCGGGTACGACGGACCCAAGGGCGGAACCGGGAATGACGCCACAGAAGATAATGGTTACAAATACCAGGGCAATAACCCGAATGGAAAAGGTGATGCAGGAAATCCAAACGGCAAGCCGGATAGTTATGGTAATACCCCGGGTGGAAAAACGGGTGGTTCATTAAGGGTATCGAAAGGCGACAGGACCATCGTTAATAATTATATTTTTATGGGCGACCTGCCCAAGGCTATTATCCATGCTATTATAAAAGTATCACCAGAAGGCAGGGGAACATTTGTAACCTTTGATAAGCAATCTACAAGTACAGAATCAAGGTATGCTAATGCGATCAGGGGTTACCTCCCAAACATACAGTTCAATAAAGCCAACCATGAGTCGATCGTAACTGTGCCTTTCAGATTCTCAGTTCAATAATACAGCCGGGTTCTTCGATCTTTTCTATCCTTTATATTTGTAGCGATGAATTACCAGCAAACCATTGATCATCTCTACGCTCATTTACCTATGTTCAGCCGCATCGGGGCTGCCGCTTATAAAGAAGACCTCCATAACACCATTGCTTTATGTAAGGCTGTAGGTGATCCGCAGACAAAATTTAAAACCATACATATTGCCGGAACAAATGGTAAAGGAAGTACCAGCCATATGCTGGCAGCCGTGCTGCAACAGTCGGGTTACAAAACAGGTTTATATACTTCACCACATTTAAAAGACTTCAGGGAGCGCATAAAGATCAACGGGGAAATGATCAGCGAATCATTTGTCATTGATTTTGTACAAAGGACAAAAAAGATAAGCGAAGAAATTGAACCTTCTTTTTTTGAACTTACCGTGGCCATGGCCTTTGAATATTTTGCAACACAGGAAATTGATATTGCAGTTATAGAGACCGGCCTGGGGGGCCGACTGGACAGTACAAATGTAATTACACCCATTCTTTCTGTTATTACCAATATTGGTTACGACCACATGAACATATTAGGAAATACACTGGAAGAGATCGCTGCAGAAAAAGCCGGCATAATAAAACCAGGTGTACCCGTGGTGATCGGGGAATATTTACCTGAGACAAAAAATATATTCCTGGGCAAAGCAAAAGAAATGAATGCTACAATTCATTTTGCCAGTGATGAATACAAGGCGTCCAATATCAATTATACACTTGGATCTCTCCGCTGCGATGTACAAAATATGGAACATAAGATCACCGAATCGTTTGAGCTTGACCTGAACGGTTTGTACCAGGCAAAGAACCTGTGTACGGTGCTTTGTGCAGAAGCCATCTTAATGGAACAGGGTTTTATCATAATAAATGAGAACGAAAAAAAGGCTTTGCGGCATGTAAAAAAATTTACGGGGCTTTATGGCCGGTGGGATGTGATCAGTGAAAAGCCGACCATCATCCTTGATGTTGCGCACAACGAAGACGGCATAAAACAAATTCTTGAACAGTTGTCAATTGTTGGTAAAAATGCAAAGCTGCATTTTGTGATGGGCATAGTAAAGGATAAAGACGTGACAAAAGTATTATCATTATTTCCAAAAGAGGCCAGCTATTATTTTAGCAATGCGCATATCCCACGTGCCATGGCGCATGAAGACCTGAAGTATAAAGCAGCTTACGAAGAGCTTATTGGTGAAAGTTTTGATGATGTTAATATGGCAATAAAAGCGGCAAAACAAAATGCAGGTGATAATGATATCATTATCGTTTGCGGAAGTGTATTTGTTATAGCAGAAGCAGACCCATCCTTATTTGGCTGAGCCTAATTTTTCAAAGGCATAAAAAAGACAGGCTACATGCATCGCCTGTCTAAATTCATTTTTTATGAGCAGTTCCTTCACTTCAGCCAATGGCACAAGAATTATTTCGATCTCTTCATTGGCATCGAGGTTTTGGGAAGCAACTTTTTTTCCCCCGGTTGCTAAAAACAGGTCAGTATAATTATTAAGTACACCGGGATTTGCAGCAACCCTGCCCAAAAAAGTATATTCGGAAAAAGAATATCCCGTTTCTTCCAGCAATTCCCTTGCCACTGCTTTTTCAGGTTGCTCATGTTCGTCAATGAATCCCCCGGGTATCTCTAAAAGCGTTTCTCCCAGCGGATGGCGGTATTGCCTAACCAGTATCACTTCATTGTTCTCCGTAAGTCCCATTGCACAAACAGATGCAGGCATTTCAACGACAAAATAAGGATCAACGATATGCCCGTCGGGTGTTTCGCAAACATCTTTGCGTGCTCTGAAATAAATATGTTTGCTCAGGTATTCGGAAGAAAGTGTTTTCCAGTTCATGTCTTTGTTAATTAGTTAATCCGTATATCCGTTAATCCGTGGCACATTATTCTTCAGGGTGTATTTGTTTCAATGGTCGGCAATAAATTTTTAGACCCCATACGGATTAACCAATTAACGCCCGCCCGGCTGAACACCGTTCGGACGGGGATTAACGTTCTACCAGTTGCTCCTCTCTCTTAAAGAAGATATATGCGCCGTGTGGTGCCTGCTATGCCATGCATACATGCCTAAAAGATCCCAAAGGGTAATTACTTTTTTTTGCTCGGGATGAAAAACAGTTTTATCAAGATCTTCCCTGCTCATATTTTTTAATACCTCGTGCCAGCGCATGTGTAAGGCATGGAGGATGGTGAGTGAAATATTAATGGGTAAATTTTTTGTATCACTCATCTCTGCCCATGCAGCTTCATCGTACGGCTTGATGGTGGGATTATCTTCCGTTAGCCCGAGTTTGAACCGTATATAGGCATTCATATGGCTGTCGGCAACATGATGCACCACTTGTTTTACGGTCCAGCCACCTTCGCGATACGGCGTGTTCAATTGCGCTTCATCCAGGTTGAGGATCGCATTCTCCATATGCTGTGGTAAAAACTTAATATCGGTCAGCCACTCTCCCAACTGCTTTTCGGAGAATGGCTGAACAATATATTTACCAACAGGATACCTGGGATCCTCCATGATAAGAAATGATTTAGTTAGTTTTTAACAGGGCTTATTCCCTCCAGTGACATTTCGAAGATCAATACCGAATGTGGCGGAATGGCCGGGCCGTTCCCACTTGGTCCATAACCCAGCTCACTTGGAATATATACTTTCCAGCGATCACCTACACGCATTAATTGCAGGATCTCTGTCCATCCCCTCACAACATCTTTCAAGTGAGTAAGGTAAGGCTGGCCACGCTTGAATGAATTGTCAAACTCGGTTCCGTTGGTCAGTGAGCCGGCATAATGAACGAGGGCACTATCTGTCATAGTAGGCCTGATGCCTGCAGGATCACCTGATTTAATTACTTCATATTGCAGGCCATTTGGAAGCACTATAACACCGGGACGTTTTTTATTGGCTTCAAGGAAAGCCACACCTGCTGCCTTTGCTTCTGCTCCTTTCTCATTTCCAAAGATCTCCAGTTGTTTTTGCATACAGGCATTGGAAGCTTCTGTTGTGAGCGCAGCAGCCTTATTTTTAAATACATCGTCGATGCCTTTTTGCATCAGGTCTACATTGATCCTGCTGATGCCCTGGGCCTTCATATTGGTAGCCACGTTAAATCCTGCTGCATAACTAAAACTATCAAGCAGGCTCTTTAATACTGGTTGTGCAGCCTTAGTGGTTGTGGTTGTGGTCTTTGTGGTTGCTTTCGTTGTTTTTTGTGCAGGTACATTTAATGCTGCCAATAATACAAACGAGCCAATTACTACTTTCTTCATTAAGATTGATTTTTGTGAAAAATTGTTCCAATCGCTATCGGAATGCAAATAAAAGCAATTTTACTCATCCCTCATTTGCTTACCTGTTAAATGTATAAAAACGTCCTCCAGGCTTGCGGATTTTACCTGCTTCGGGCGCTCAAAACCCGTACTTACAAGGTCATCGATCATTTTATCGGGTGAATCGAGTGATATTATTTTTCCTTCATCCATAATGGCTATCCTGTCACAGAGTTGCTCCGCTTCGTCCATATAATGCGTGGTAATGATAACGGTAGTACCCTGTGTCCTGATACTTCTTATAAGTTCCCATAAATTTCTCCTGGCCTGGGGATCCAGGCCCGTAGTAGGTTCATCTAAAAAAATGATCCTGGGTTTGTTTATGAGGGTGGTTGCTATGGAGAACCTTTGCTTCTGCCCGCCACTCAGTTCTTTATACTTATTCTTCGCTTTATCCTCCAGGTTCACGAGGCGGAGTAACGTTGCAGGATCCACCTTTTGGTTGTATAAGCCGCCGAATAAATGGATAAGCTCAGTTAAATTAAGGTGGGGATAAAAACCCGAGGTCTGCAATTGCACCCCGATTATCTTTTTTATATTATTGGGCTCCTTATCCAAATCAATCCCATATACAATTACTTCACCACTTGTTTTTTTACGAAGGGTCTCAATTATTTCCAGTGTGGTGGATTTACCTGCGCCATTGGGCCCAAGCAGGCCAAATATCTCACCTTCATACACATCAAATGAAATACCTTTTACAGCCTGGAAACTGCCGTAATTCTTTACCAGGTTCTTTACCGAAATAATTGTGTTCGTCATTTTATTGATTGGGAGATAAAGATAATTCCATTTTTACATCAGCCGTTAACAACACCGTATCAGTTACCGCCACATTTTGAAACCCGTATTTCTCATACAATTTTAGTGCAGCATGCAATTGACTGTTCGAAAAGAGAAAGACCTTTTCTGCTTTTAATTTCCCTGCTTCAGCCAGGCAACGGTCCAATAAGAGTTTACTGATACCCCGGCCCCGGTATGCAGGGTCAACGGTCATTTTTACCAATTCGTATTCCTTTTCA
>DATHEH010000145.1:0-3966 GCA_035318685.1 Ferruginibacter sp. | reverse complement strand
CATGATACCATGGAATTTTCTGCCCCCTCCGATGGGGATGACCAGCTCGATATTGATGATGCATCCTACGAGGAAGATGGTATCAGCGCCCTTGAACTTGAGGCGATCGAAGATGATCCTGCACAGGAGGCAGCAGCACTCAACGCAGTTGAAACGGATCTTGAAGCCGACCCGGACAGGCTGCCCGATGAGAACTGGACAGATGACCTGCCGGATGATGTAGCAACAGATGAGGATGACGCAGCATATCCCCGCTGACCTGGATGCTTATTTGCTGAATTTTATTCCTGCAAAATAATTTCGCAGGCCTGCAGCATTGAAATAACGATTTCCTACGGCGTTAAGATCATTGCCCAGGCTATAACGTTCGTTCAGCAGGTTGTCGATGCCGGCATATACTTCGAGCCTAACACTGTTCTTCAAAGTAAAGCTATACCCCGATCTTAACTGCAAAAGATTATAATGATCTGCGAAAGCGGTGTTAGCATCATTCAATGGGATCTCTTCTGTGTAATTGTGTTGCACAAATAAATAAGCAGCGTTTTTTATTTCCAGCAATACACTGCTCACGAAAATATGATCCGGTACACCTGTAATGGTATTACCCGAATAATTTGAAGTGCCAATGATATAATCCCTGAATTTAAAATGAGCATAAGTACTGCTGTTATTTATTTGCAGCTTAGTGATGAATTTATTTTGCTGCGGGGAAATGATCATATAAGATGCCTGCAGCTCAACACCCGTTTGGTCTGTTCCTCCTGCATTCACAAAGAATTCTGCACCGCCACTGTTCTGTTGCCGCACAATGGCATTCTTTAACCGGTATTTATATACAGACAGGTCAACCCAAAACCTATTGGCCGCGGCAAAATACCTGGCGCCAAATTCAATGTTCACACCTGTTTCGGCCTGCAGGTCTTTATAGATATTATTGTCCGATGGTCTTATTTCCGCGGTTGTAGGCGGCGAGTATCCACGGCTCACCGAACTTCGCAATGTAAGTTTGTTGCTGGCAGCATAGCTCAACGCAAGCCTGGGCATCCACTGTGGCTTGAACCTGTTACTAAGTTGTGCTGAGTCTTTGAAACGATAACGGTAATAATTAAGACTAAGTCCTCCCTCAATGATTAATTTACGGCTTACATCCGCCTTTAACCGCGTGAATATAAAATGTTGCCGGCTTACAATATCACCCGAAGCCATCAATGACCCTTTATTGCCTGCATTATTAGTATAGTTATTGATCGATGATCCTGTTTGCTGCCACTCTGCCCCCAGTGCATATTCCAGTTTTGCTGTTGCGTTGTTGTTATTATTTGCCAGGAAGAATGTTCTCACGCCTGCAGTATTCTCTTTTCTTACTTCATAATTGGTGATGAAAGGATTTTTAAAATCAACCTTGGAGCCAAATACCGCAATCACATGTTGAATGGAATTATTTATTGATGCTGTATGTGTCAGCCCTCCAAAGAACATTTTGTTATATATGGCGGCCTTTTGTGTGATAGCGCCGGGAAGCGTAGCTGTTGCAGGCCGGGCTTGCCTGGGGTCTGCATCAAATTGCGATTTGTTAAGTCCGCCTGGTGTTTGGTAATACAGGTCGCTGTAAAATACCAGGGCCTGCAAACTATTTCGCTTGTTATATTGCCATTCATCGGCAGCCTGTATATAAGTCCTGCGCATCCTGCTGTTTTCCCGGTAACCAACTGACTGTTGGTAACTTTGTACAAGCATTGGCTTGTGCTTACGGCTATTTTTTGAAAACAAAATATTTTCTTTGAATAAGCCATACGATCCTCCGGCAATTTCAGCAATGAGTTTATCGCCGCCCGGATCACTGTGTATGTTCACCACGCCACCTGAATTGGCGCCAAACAAACTTCCATCCGGCCCCTTAAGCACATCGATCTTATTGATGGCATTCATGGCAAGTATATTAATATAAGTATTGCCGCCTGCATCTGTAAGTGGATATTCGTTCAGGTATATTTTTACGTTACGTACGCCAAAGGGGGAACGCAGCAGGCTACCCCGCAATGAAAGGCGGTAGCTTCCCGGTGAACGCTCTTCCATCCTTACACCAGGTATCGTGCTGAATGCAGGAAGTAAGGAATTAACGGATTGGAGTTGTAGCTGGATACTGTCTATTACAGCTGCAGCGGCGGGTGATCTTAAAAGTACCTGTTTTCCCAGGTAGCTGATGACCCTTACTTCATTTATGGAAACCGTGTCCTGCGCTATTAAGAAAAGCGGGGAACTAAGAATAGTCACTAAAAAATAAAACTGTATTTTTTTTCTCACTGCAGGATTTTACTCCAAAGCTACCTTATTTTTCAACCAGTGGCTGCTCCTTCACCCCATCAAAGCTCAGTTTCACTTTAAGGATAAACCCTTTGTTGTCAAAAAACAAAGGCTCTATGCATGTTACCCGGTTATTGGCAGCGGTTTCACCCAAAGGCCGGCGGTGGTAAACAATGTACCAAAGATCGCGGGTTTCATCATGCATAACGGAATGATGACCGGCGCCTCTGGCAACAGCAGGGTCCTGTTCCAGTATCTTGCCTGATCTTTCAAAAGGGCCAAAAGGAGAATTAGCGACGGCATAGGCCACCGAATAATCGGGGCCAGTCCACCCACCTTCACTCCACATAAAATAATATTTATTGCTGCGTACAAACATGAAGGGCCCTTCCACATAACCCTTTGGCGTGATCTCTCTGAACATGCTTCCGTCATCGAAAGGAATGATCCCCGTAAAGTCATCTTTCAGACGGGCAATATTGCAATGCTGCCAGCCGCCGTAAATGATATAATATTTTCCGTTGCTGTCATGAAAAACGAACTGGTCGATCGGTTGTGCGCCATTATAAAATTTATCTATGAGCGGTTTACCCAAATGATCTTTAAAAGGGCCTTCGGGTTTATCAGCAACAGCTACACCGATGCCCCCGTATTCATTGTTGCTTTGAATGTCGTTTGCGCCAAAGAACAGATAATACTTTTTATCTTTCTCCACAACAGCCGGTGCCCACATGGCACGCTTTGCCCATTTTACCGAAGCAGTATCCAGTATGCGTTCATGCTTTGTCCATTTAACCAGGTCCGCGGAAGAAAATGCATCAAAGAAAACCTGTTTATCATATACATCAGAATAAGTCGGGAATATCCAGTATTGTTTTTGAAATATCGCGGCTTCGGGATCGGCGTACCAGCCTTTGATGACAGGGTTGCCGGACATTTTTTGTGCTGATGAATGAGTGTTGATCATCAATAAGAGGGATATGCAGGAGAAGAGGTATTTCATGTATGTAATATAAAAAGGGCTTGTGAGATTGAAATGTTTTATTTTTCTTTTCCTTGATGAAAAGAAACAAAAATCAAGGGCTGCAGAAAAAAAAGCTAAAAATTGTTCGTCGGGTGTAAAATGAAATAAGCTCAGGCATTCGCACTATTCCAAGCTATGTGCGACTTACCAGCCAACAATATTTCCGAGCCTGAGTAACATCTATTTCATTTTTACATCCCTCCTCTCAATTTTCTTAACGCAATTTTTTCTGAGGCCCGTACTTCAAAACTCTTTTAGTTATTGTAGCAGTGGTGTATTTCTATATTGATGCGGGCTATCTTGGCTGAGTGCTGTGAATTTAAGAGTATAGATATGATGTTGAAGTTACAGTAGTACAAAGGTTGAACATAGCTGTTCCCCAAATCGGGCCGTACATCGATTTGGGGTGCCCTTTTTTGGGTAAGCAAAAAAGTGACAACAATAATGAATTAGTTCTTGGAAAAAATGTAGGGGCTTATTGCATCGCTATTGTCGGCTGCTTAAAGATCTTCAGCAACAACTCATACAACTCCGGGTGCTTTTGTTGCAGCAGCGCAGGCCGTTCAAAAAAATATTCGGATACCACGGCAAAGAACTCTGCCTGGTTAGTGGAGCCATAAGGATTGATATCAGAGCGG
>DATHEH010000144.1:0-2445 GCA_035318685.1 Ferruginibacter sp. | reverse complement strand
CCCAACTGCACCTATTTTTGCAACCTAAATTTCATGTATGAAAAAAATCCTGTTTTTATTTGCTTTAGCTACCGGCCCCGTATTCCTAATGGCGCAGCCTGGTACCGAATCACCGGATACCTCCTGGAAAAAGATATTCCGGGGATCGAGCCCCAGGGTAAATGACCTGGTACATACCAAACTTGATGTAAGGTTCGACTATGAAAAATCTTATTTGTATGGTAAAGCCTGGATCACATTAAAACCTCATTTCTATAATACAGATTCACTTTTACTTGATGCAAAAGGAATGGACATTAAAGAAGTAGCAGTAATGAAAGGCACTGCCAAATCCAAATTAAAGTATACTTATGATGGAATGGAATTAAGGATCAGCCTGGATAAAACCTATAAAGGCGGGGAGAATTACACGATCTATATTGATTATGTAAGTAAGCCCAATGAATTCAAATCAAAGGGTAGTGCTGCGATCAGCGATGCCAGGGGATTGTATTTCATTAACCCCAAAGGTGAAGTTAAGGACAAACCTACCCAGATATGGACACAGGGTGAAACAGAAGCTACCAGCGTATGGACACCTACCATCGACAAGCCTAATCAAAAGACCACACAGGAAATGTACATGACCGTTCCTGCAAAATATGTAACACTGAGCAATGGTTTATTAATGAGCCAGAAAAAAAACGCAGATGGTACAAGGACCGATTACTGGAAGATGGACCTGCCGCATGCGCCTTATTTATTTTTTATGGGCGTAGGTGATTTTTCAATTGTCAAAGACAGCTACAAAGGGAAAGAGGTTAGCTATTATGTAGAAAAAGAATATGCACCGGTTGCAAGAAAAATATTTGGCGGCACACCCGAGATGATGAAATTCTTCTCAGATAAACTTGGCGTTGAATATCCGTGGGCGAAATATTCACAGATCGTAGGGCGTGATTATGTTAGTGGTGCAATGGAAAATACCACGGCAACCCTTCACCAGGAAGCTGCCTATCAAAATGCAAGAGAACTGGTAGATGGCATTGGCTGGGAGTCTACCATTGCCCATGAATTATTTCACCAATGGTTTGGAGACCTTGTTACAGCAGAAAGCTGGAGCCACCTTACCGTTAACGAATCAATGGCTGACTACAGCCAGACACTTTGGGCAGAATATAAGTATGGTAAAGATGCCGGTGACCAGGAGAACCAAACCGGCTTGCAAAACTATTTATCAAACCCGAATGAAAGCAAAAAAGACCTGGTACGTTTCAGGTATGCTGACAAAGAGGACATGTTTGACCTGGTGAGTTACCAGAAGGGCGGTCGGATACACCATATGCTGCGTAACTATGCTGGTGATGACGCTTATTTCAGATCGCTGAACAATTATTTAACTAACAACAGGTTCAAACCCGGTGAAGCCGGCCAGATGCGCCTTGCCTTTGAAGAAGTTACCGGTAAGGATATGAACTGGTTCTGGAACCAATGGTTTTACGGAAGCGGTCACCCCATCGTTAAAATAGATTACAACTATGATAATGGCAAAGCCATGGTAATAATTGAGCAAACACAACCAACAGGTAAAGTTTTTAAACTTCCGGTCGCTATTGATGTTTATAATGGCGCTGCAAAAAAAAGATATAATGTTTGGGTAGAGAACAGGATCGATACATTTACATTTAGCTACACGCAAAAGCCCGATCTTATTAACGTGGATGCAGATAAGGTGATGCTCTGGGCTAAAACAGATAATAAAACAACAGAGAACTTCCAGCACCAGGCAAAATATGCGCCTTTATATTTGGATCGCAGGGAAGCCCTTGATTTTTTTGCTAAAAAAACAATGCCGGAGCTTGCGGATGGTTTGAAAGATAAATATGCGCCATTGCGCAGGAATACCATTACTAAGATCGGTGCATCAAAACTAAAAGATGATGCCAATGTTACCCGC
Source organism: Ferruginibacter sp. (assembly GCA_035318685.1). Lineage (GTDB taxonomy): Bacteria > Bacteroidota > Bacteroidia > Chitinophagales > Chitinophagaceae > Ferruginibacter. Next base: position 509 of record DATHEH010000144.1, on the reverse strand, counting down.
GCCATTGAAAACATTGCCAACACGGATAAAGACAGGAGAACAAAGGCCGCTGCTATTTCATTCCTGGCAAAGACAAAAGATGCAAAATACAAACCGTTGTATGAGAAGAATATCACGGATAGCAGTTACGCTGTTGCAGGGGCCTCTTTGGACGGATTGCTGCAGCTTGAGCCCGCAAAAGCTTACGAACTGGCCAAGAAATACAGTGATGATGCAAAAGGTGATTTAGGTGATATTATCAGTGAAGTGCTGATGTCGCAGGGAACAGAAGCCGATTTTAATATGATCGCCGGGCGTTATGACGACATGCCTTTAAGCCAGGAAAAAAATGGCGCCACCCCAACCTTTGCAACTTATCTTGAAAAAGTGCAGAACGTAGCCAACGTAAAAAAAGGAATTGACCATATCATTAAATTCCGCAATGCCGTACCTGAGCAGTTCAGGCGCTTTGTTGACCCCTCTATTAAAGGCGCTTTAGATAAATTAGGAAAAGCTAAAGGATCTGAAGT
>DATHEH010000143.1:0-6373 GCA_035318685.1 Ferruginibacter sp. | reverse complement strand
CAACCAGTTTGAACACAACGCAACCCATAATATATACAAGCAGTAATCCTGCTGTTGCAACAATTGTTGGAGGACTAATACATATCACCGGTGCAGGCATATCCGATATCAATGCTTCACAGGCAAGTGATGGCTTCTATCCTCCTGCAAGTGTTACAAGGACATTGACCGTTAACCCTGCGGCACTCACCGTTACTGCAGACAATAAAATAAAATTTGAGGGGCAGGTGAACCCGGCACTTACTATAACTTATACAGGTTTTGTATTGGGCGAGACATCTGCAGTACTCTTAACACCGGCAGCAATTTCAACAACGGCAACTACATTATCAGTACCGGGTGTTTACCCGATAACAGTAAGCGGCGCTACTGCAGCTAATTATACTATTACACATGTTAATGGAACACTTACGGTTCAACCGAAACAAAATCAAACGATCACTTTTAATGCGCCGCCTGTAAAAACTTATGGCAATACAGATTTTGCACATAACGCTACCAGTACCAACAATACTATTCCAATAACATTTACCAGCAGCAATCCCGCTGTAGCAACAGTTGTTGGAAATAATATCCATATCGTAGGAGCAGGCACAACAAATATTACGGCATCACAGGCTGGCAACGTGGGTTACTTCCCTGCTGCGGATGTGGTAAGAACATTAACGGTAAATAAAGCCCCGCTTACCATCAGGGTAAGAGATACCGTCCGGAATTTTGAAACAGCCAATCCGGCATTCACAATAACCTATACAGGATTTGTTTTGGGTGAAACAGCTGCCAACCTGCTGACGCCCGTAAATGTAAATACCCTTGCAACCCTAACATCGGCTCCCGGGTATTATACACTTACCCCCGGTGGCGCAACTTCCAACAATTACACAATAACATTTACTGCCGGAAGGCTGACCGTATTGCCGCCCACCGGAACAGACAAAGCACATATCAATGTATTTATGAGCACCAGAACAAAGATCACGGTAAGGTTGTATTCGCCAAAACCTGTGCTTGCTGATATCCTTATTTATCACATGAACGGCCAGTTCCTCATGAAGAAGAATGTGTTCATGCCTGCAGGTTTCATCAGTACTGATATGAGTGTAGAAGCTCTGCCTTCAGGGATATATATGGTGAGGGTCATTGGTTCAGGCGTTGACCTGCAAAGAAAAACAGCCATACTAAAATAAAAAATGAATACAGTAAAAAATATATTGTTATTGTTCATTCTGGCAACGCAGTACAACCTTACAATTGCTGCACAACCGGGAGTATTTGCAATTGACGCAAAAGCACTTTTAAAAAATAAAGCCGGGATACAGTCCAAAGACGTATCCGTGACACCTGCCTATAAGCAACTCTTAAAAGATGCTGACAAGGCTTTGGAATTTGGGCCGGTTAGCGTTATGGAGAAAAAAAATGTTCCACCAAGTGGCGACAAACACGATTATATGAGTCTTGCCCCCTATTACTGGCCGGATCCAAATAAACCCAACGGGCTTCCTTACATCCGAAAAGATGGCGAAACAAATCCTGAAGTAAAAGATTACAAGGATAAAGAATACATGCCAAAGCTTTGTGAGCTGGCGAATACACTGGCACTGGCATATTATTTTTCAGGAGAGGAAAAATATGCCGCACATGCGGCTAAGTTGCTGAAGGTATGGTTTCTGGATAAGGATACCAGGATGAATCCCAACCTTAATTATGGCCAGGCAATGAAAGGACACAATACCGGCAGGGGTGCGGGCCTTATAGATACAAGACATTTCATTAAAGTTCCTGATGCAATAGGATTATTACAAGGCTCAAAATACTGGACGGCAGCAGACCAGGAGGGCATGATAAAATGGTTCAGTGATTTTTTGAACTGGATGCAAACGAGTAAGAACGGTATTGATGAAATGAATGCAAAAAACAACCATGGCGACTGGTATGATGCCCAGCGTTTGTCTTTTGCTTTATTTACCGGTAACACAGAACTGGCAAAACAGATCGTATTGAATGCACAAAGCCGCCTGGATGAACAGGTGGATGATGCGGGTATGTTCCCGCTGGAAATGGAACGCACCACTTCATTGCATTACAGTGTATTTGCCATGGAAGCTTTTTTCCTTATTGCAAAAATGGGAGAAGGTACCGGAATAGATCTCTGGCATCATGTAACCCCTTCGGGACGATCCCTGGAAAGATCCTTTACAGCGCTAAAGCCTTTTTTCAGCAAAGAAAAGGATTGGGAAGGAAAGCAAATAAAAGAATACAATCATGAAGAAGGATATGTGTTGCTGATGGAAGGATCCAGACATTTTAATTGCAAAGATTGTGTGGCGGTTGTACAGCATTTGGCAGCTGACAAGGCACCACGTTTAAGAATTAATCTTTTATACTAAAAATAAACTTTTATATTATAAAACTGCTGTTATGAAACAAATTCAATGTATATTATTATTCATCCTCTTTTCTGCCGGCGCTCTGACGGCGCAAAAGAAAACTATTACCGGTAAGGTAATAAACCAAAACGGTAACGACCCTTTACTGGGGGTTAACGTGTTGGCCGATAAACAAAAAAACGGTGCAGCTACTAAATCTGATGGTTCTTATTCCATCTCTGTAGATAAAAATGCAACTGTTTTGATTTTTTCTTACGTAGGTTTTACCACGCAAACCATATTAATAGAATCCAGGACCGTCATTGATGTTGTAATGGTTCCCGCAGCAACAACAGGGGAAGAAGTGGTGATAATCGGCTACGGCACACAAAAGAGATCGAATGTCAGCGGTGCAGTTTCAAAATATCAAAATGACAGGCTGGAAGAAACACCTTCGTCCAGGCTCGACCAGGCATTACAAGGCAAGATCGCCGGTGTGCAGATACAAAATATCTCTTCAGAAGCCGGGGCGGATCCAAAGATACAGGTACGTGGTTTAACCAGTATCAATCAATCACAGGGACCATTGGTTGTTGTAGATGGGCATCCTGTTCCCGATGGTTTAGCATTTGTAAATATGGCGGATGTACAGTCAGTAGAAGTTTTAAAGGATGCGGCATCATCTGCTATTTATGGTTCAAGAGGTTCGGGTGGTGTAATTATGATCACTACAAAAAGTGGTAAGGCTAACAGAACGCAATTCGGGTTCAAGTTTTCTACCGGCATAAAAACAGCCTACGAGCTTTACCCCATGATGACCACAACTGAATATACCAATATGCTTTTTTATGAAGCTGCTTTAAAACTGCAGGACCCGGGCATAACGCCACCAACTTTAACACAGATAGCATCCACTGCAGAAAGAGGCGCTTATATCATTGAACAACAAATGAGGGGTGGTACGGGCACCGACTGGCAGTCGGTAGCATTGAGAAACGCAAATACAAAAAATATCCAGCTCAGCATTTCAGGAGGTAACAGCGGCGTAAAATATTTTATCTCCGGCGGGTATCAAAATGACCAGGGCATGATGTACCACAGCGAGTATGAAAGATATAGTGTAAGGGCTAAAATAGATGCACAGGTAACCAAAAGGGTGAAGTTCAGTTTTAATGTAAACCCTTCATATATTAAAAGAGAAAGGCCTTCGGTGAACTATATTGATTTCGTTCGCTTCCAGTCATACTTACCCGTTTACCTTGATGAAGCAATGGCTGCTTTTGTAAGACAGGACCCATTATGGGCTGATGTTAGAGCAGGAGATTGGGCACAGGCACGTTATTTTAACGCAAGGACTTATGGTGGCTTAATGCCTGATGGAAGTGTATGGGCGAGCACACCTAATGTAACCCCTTTTGCCACGGCCAATAATCAACCAAAATCCATTATGGAAACAAGGAGCATTACCTCGAATGATTACAGGGTTCTTGCTTCAGGCGACTTAACAATAAACATCATACCAGGCCTCGATTTTAAATCAATGGGAAGTGTTTACGTTAGTTATTCAAGCACATTGGATTTTGCAAAAAGAAATTCAGCAGCAGCGGGAACATTGAACAGGGGGCAATATAATGACCGGTTATTTATTGACCTGCTTAATGAGAATACACTAACCTGGACAAAGCAGATCAAAGAACATGCGATAACTGCGTTAGCCGGTTTTACGGTGCAAAAAACTTCCACTAAAAATGAGCAGGCTATTGGCCTTGATTACCCGAGTGATAATATTACCACGTTGAACAATGCCCTGCAGATACAAGCGCCTTTTATTGACGCTGAAGGAAGACAACAGGGTACTTATACTGATATTTACAAAGAAGGATTGGTTTCCTGGTTAGGACGTGTTAATTATGCATTTAAAGACAGGTACCTGCTTTCGGCAAGTATAAGAGCAGACGGAAGTTCACATTTCGCCCCGGGTCATAAATGGGGTTCTTTCCCTTCTGTATCGGTTGGCTGGGTAGCAACAAAAGAAAAATTCCTGGAAAAAATTAATTGGCTAAACAATCTTAAGTTAAGAGGAAGTTACGGATTAACAGGAAATAACAAAACGCCACCACATGCGTGGAACGACCTTTTATATGCTGCTAATTATCCAACGGGGCCAGGTAATGCCGTATCCAGTCCCGGTTATGTGCCTTCAAGAGTACTTTTAGCAAATCCGGATATTACCTGGGAGCGTACAAACCAGCTTAACGGAGGTATAGATATTACTGTTCTCAACAATGCTGTTTCGCTTACTGTAGATATTTATCAAACTAAAACCGAGAAACTTTTGTTGAGACAGAACATACTTGCTTTTACCGGCGCAACATCTACTGTTGCAAATATCGGGAGCATGAAAAATAATGGCATTGAACTGGAACTTAGCACAAATAATATCAGGAAAAAGAACTTCAGGTGGTCAACAACTGCAAATTTTGCACATACCAAAAACAATATAACAGAACTGGGCGGCGAGAAATTTTTACTCAACCAGGGCGAACGTACGGAATTGTATATGAACAAGGTTGCTGGTCCGCTGATCCAGTTCTTTGGCTACAAAACAGATGGTGTATGGCTTTCACAGGCTGAGATCAATGCAGCACAGGCAGCGGGTTTAACAAGCGCCCTGCCAAGTTTATTTGTACCAGGCGGTTTAAAGTTAGTTGATGTGAATGGTGACAAGGTAATTGATATAAATGACCGCGTAGTTACAGGCAATCCTTATCCGGATTTTACCTGGGGAATCACCAATAATTTGAAATATAAAAATTTCGATCTCATGTTTATGTTCCAGGGCGTACAAGGTGGCAGTTTAATAAACGGTGATCCCAATTACAACGAAACAAAAAGATATAATAAGAATTATAATCAAAACAGGTGGCTAAGTCCCATGTTTCCCGGCGACGGTAAAACACCTTATTCAACTGTTGGGTTTAACTGGATGCTCACCGATTATGTAGTAGAGGACGCATCTTTCTGGTCACTTCGTGAAATATTAGTGGGCTATACATTACCTGATAAGCTGACCAAAAAAGCAAGGTTGAGTTCATTGCGTATTTATTTTTCTGCTCAAAATATTTTTTTCCATTCGGCGGATGGTTACAGGGGTATCAATTCTGAAGGAAGGTTCACAAGCGGGCCTTATGTAACGCCGCTTATTGATGGATACCAGCGGGGAAGTTTTCCAATGGCCAAGACCTACCTGTTTGGTATTGATCTGAATTTTTAAAACCGATAATTTAATTATTATGAAATACATTCAACTTATAATCATCGTTTTTTGCCTCTTGCTCAGCTCCTGCAAAAAAACTATTGACCTGTACCCGGAGGCTAACCTAAGTACGGATAATTATTATACCAGTTATACTGAAGTACTTGCGGGAATAACAGGTTGTTATAATGGTCTTCGTAACCCACAATACAGGGAATGGCAGTTAACGGAACTGAGATCTGATAATTCCTTGCAGGGCGTTACCGGCAGCACGAATACATTTAACAGGGATCTTAGTGACCTGGATATGTTCATTCCATCCACCTCTCATGCCGGGATCTATAGTTTCTGGCTGGATACTTATAATAATATCCGGAACTGTAATGTGGTGCTGCAAAAACTCGGTGTTAATTATGATCCTGCAACAGGTACGATCAGCTTAGCCGGTATCGAGTTGCCCATCACGGATGCTGACAGGAAGCAATTTGCAGGCGAGGCACTCTTCATCAGGGCACACCATTATTTTAACATGGTTCGTTTATTTGGGGGCGTGTTTTTAATTCATACACCTATTACGCATACGGAAGCAAAAAGTATAAACAGGTCATCTGTAGCTGATACCTATAAACTCATTGAGGCTGATCTTAAAACCGCATCTCTTTATTTAAGCAGTTTGAAATACGCCGACCTTCTATTGCCGGCAAATACCGGTAAGATTGGTAAAGCAAATGCATGGTCAGCTAAATCACTC
>DATHEH010000142.1:0-6261 GCA_035318685.1 Ferruginibacter sp. | reverse complement strand
CGGGGTTAGGTATATTGACCAGTATCCTCGTCGCATTACCGCATATCCTGGAAAGATTATCAAAAAGGGTCGCATGTCTTTCAAAAGGGATATGTTCAATCACATCAAACAAGGTAATGAAATCCGGATCTTTAAGAATGGAGTCATAGTTCACAATATCTGCTGTAACAAAACTGGTATTAGCACTCTTTATCCTATGCTTACAGAACCCGATTGATTCCGGGCTGATATCTACTGCTTCGATATGACCTCTTTTAACTGTTTTTGATAATAAGAATGTCATGGTCCCGATACCACAACCCAGTTCTAGTACTTTTGAAGCCGTGTTTAACCCCTCTTTAATTAGTCGCCTGTACAGTTCATGGATCCTGTCGTTTATCCCCGAATTTTGCTGGGCCTGTATATAACCGTCATAAAACAGGCTTATATCTTTATTATCCATTTCGTAATTATTAAAAGCACTAACACTTAACCTCTTTAGGTGTCGCCTGCTTATCAAAAATCCGCAGTTGCAAAAATGATATGCCTGGGATCCGTGGATGTAAATTAAGACTTAATTAATGCAGAAAAAAATGTTGTAAGAGGGACGCTGGCTGTTAAGATCGGCGTACCCTTGCGATCGGAGATCCGTATTACGGTATCCGTATTGTATGTATCTTGTATGTTCAATATGTTTGACACAATGAAATTATTTTGTGTTTAAAATTTAACCGGCTACAACAGGCATGAAATTTTCAAAACTTGCATACCAGAGTTTCAGCTGGCGCTTATGGTACCATCTCTCGCTGTTTTTGTTAACGATCTGCATTTCCCGTTATTTTCATGCAGCCGACAGTGGCTGGTTCAATTATATCATAACTATCGGTTCCTTATTGGTACTTGTAGCGGGGTTTAGTCTTGATGCAGCGGTAAGCTATCATCTCTCGAAAGGAACTTTCAGTCTCAATGCAGTCACCGGCTTTATTCTCACCTGGGGTATTGCAATGGGAGTTTTAGCCTCTTTTGTCTTTTATTTGTTGTTCAGGGAATCGTACGCTCTTACGCGGTTATTGTACAGCTCATCTTTATACATCGCCGGAAGTATCCTCATCACCATCTTCCAGTCTGTATTTTATGCACGGCATGATTTCCGTCTTCCCCACCTTGTAGCGGTTATTTTTAACCTGGTGCTGACGCTGCTACTGTTAGCGATGTTTTACATGGAAAAGAGGATCAGCATTATCGCTTTTTTTCAGCTCTATGCGCTATGTTCTTTTGCCCAGGCAATTATTTTTTTTTCAATATTGGCAAGACGTGAAAAGATCAACCCGTTTCAATGGGTCAAATGGCAATACATTAAAGACCTGTTTAAATATGCGTCTTTGGTTTTTGCAGGCAACCTGCTTTTCTTTTTGGTGTACCGCATCGATTACTTTTTCGTAAACAGGTATTGCGACCCCACCGAGTTAGGCAATTATATCCAGGTGTCGAAGATCGTACAGGTGTTCCTGATAATACCTGGCAGTATGGCCAGTATTATCTTTCCGGCAATGGCACGCGGAGACAATGCGATGGCCGGAAGGATGATGCAGTTATCAAGATTGATGGTCAGTGCTTTTGCCTTTGTTCTCCTGCTGTTGGCTATTACAGGACAATGGTTATTCCCTTTTGTATTCGGCGCAAGTTTCGATAATATGTATGAACCTTTCTTATGGCTTATCCCGGGGATCATTTGCCTCACCGTTATCGCTTTGCTGGGTGCATATTTCAGCGGCAGGGATATGGCACGCATTAATCTGACGGGGGCAGTTGTTGCCCTGGCTTTCATGATAACGGCTGATATGATACTCATACCTGTTTTCCATATCCGTGGTGCCGCCATCGCATGCAGTATCAGTTATGCGGCATTTCTTGTTTACCTGTTATGTATGTTTAAAAAACATGAACAATTGCCGCTCCGCGATTTTTTTGTGAGCAGCAGGAAAGACTGGCAATATATACTTTCATACCTTTCAATACTACCGAAATAGATGAATGCTGATCACGGACAAAAGATCTTATGGCTGGCCAGTTGGTACCCCAACAGGAGGGACAGGACTGATGGTGATTTTATTCAGCGGCATGCCCGGGCTGTCGCCCGTTTCTGTATGGTCCACGTAATATCCGTGTTAAAAAACGATGATACTGCTGTTCCTGTAGAAGAAGAAATGAAAGTAGAAGGTAATTTAACGGAGCAGATCATTTATTATACTTCACCGAAGACCGGTATAAGGCTGCTTGACAGGTTTCTATCCCAGCGAATATACAGGGAGTGTTGCAGAAAAGCGATCGCCGCTTATATTGAAAAAAATGGTAAGCCTGGTTGTGTGCATGTTCATGTTGCTATGAAAGCCGGGTTAGCTGCTTTATGGATCAAAAATAAATGGGATATTCCTTTCGTGATTACCGAACACTGGACAGGTTATTACCGCCAGGCTGTGCCCTCCATCTTTAATTTCAATTGGTTATTCAGGTACCTGAATAAAAAAATTCTCAAAGAGGCCCGGTATTTTCTCCCGGTTTCAAAAGACCTGGGTGAAACTGTAAAACGGGAGTTTGCTGCGATCCCTTACCATGTTATTCCAAATACCGTTGATACTGATCTTTTTTATTTTAAGCCGTGGCAACCGGTAAAATTCAGGTTCATCCATGTTTCTTATATGAATCACCAAAAGAACCCGGAGGATATCATAAAAGCAAGTGCCCTCTTAATGCAGAAAGGATACGACTTTGAAGTTTTAATGCTGGGGAATAAGCCGCAAAAGCTACTTGACCTGGCAATAGAATCCGGCTTGCATGATAAGGTTTTAATTTTTAAAGAAGCAGTACCCTATGCCGAAGTAGCCAGGCATATGCAGGATTCATCTGCATTTATACTTTTCAGCTGGTTTGAAAATCTGCCCTGCGTTATTCTCGAAGCTTTTTGTTGCGGCTTGCCTGTGATAAGCAGCCAGGTAGGGGGCATTGCTGAGGTGGTTGAAGATAAAAATGGCATTCTTGTGGAAAGCGGACAGCCGGAACAGCTTGCAATTGCCATGCAAAAGCTCATTGATAATTACAGTTCGTATAACAGGAAGGTCATTGCAGGGGAAGCAGCATCAAAATTTAATTATGATATCGTGGGGAATCAATTTTTGGAAGTTTATAATAAAATAAAGGGATAAATATTTGTGAAGAAACAAACCATAATTCTTTCAGTGTTTATTTTAGTGTACCTGGTAAACGGTATCTGTTCCATCAACGCTTTGTCAGTGACAGCGGATGAAGGTTCACACCTGGCATTTGGGATTAAAATGCTAAAAGGTGACCCTGAAAGGACCAACCCCGAGAAAGATAACAGCAAAATGCCGGTGTCCGTACTGAATACCATTCCAAGGGCTGCCGAACAGGTTTTCATTAAAGAACTGGTTAAAAATGACTGGGGTACGGGCGACACTATCAGGGGCAGGTACATCACCCTCATTTTTTCTGTATTGATCATATGGTTGGTATTTCACTGGAGCCGCAAACTCTACGGAGTTAATGCAGGATTGTTCTCGGCATTTTTATTTGTTCTTTGTCCCAATAATATGGCCAACGCAGTATTGGTTACTACAGAAACCTATTCTGTCTTTTTCTTACTGGCAACCATGTATTTTTTGTGGCGGTTCTGCAACAGTAAAAGCAATAAAGACTTCATCTGGTTTTCGGTAATGCTTGCAGCGTCACAACTGGTAAAACAATCTCTCTTTCATTTATATGTACTAACGCCTCTTTGCATATTGATGTATACCATCGTGATGAGAGAGAAACTGCAATGGGGCAATCTGGTAAAAAAAATATTGATTGCCGGCAGCATCAGCTGGGTAATTATTAATGCGGGTTTTATTTTTTGGCATATGAACACCAGGCTGGGCGACTATCATTTTATGAGTTCTTTATTTCAGCAACTTCAAAGAGTATTACCGGCTGCTGTTCCGGTTCCTTTATCTGAATTATTTGTAACCGGTTTAGACCAGGCAAAATATTATGACCAGCTTGGTGGCGGATTCGTGGAAAGTTCTTTTGGGAATGTAACGATACTGGGACGCAGCAGTACCGGGGGCAGCTTCTGGTATTATTATTTTGTGAGTATTTTTTTTAAAACACCCATTACTTATCTTATATTATCCGCCTGGGGTATTTATTTATTGTATATAAAAAAAGGGTTCAAACAGGTTATGAAAGATGAATTCTTTTTATTGGCGCCTATTGTTTATTTTATAGTTGTGTTTAGTTTTTTTTATAAAACACAGGCGGGTATCAGGCATATCATATTTATTTACCCGTTGTTGTTTATTCTATGCGGTACAGTATTTAAATACGCCACGGGGAAAAAGGACCAGTTGATGATCCTTGCTTTAAATTTATGGCTATTGATGAGTGTTGCCCAATATTTTAATAATTATTTCCCCTACACAAACGAGTTCATCGGCCATAAGAAAAACGCCTACCAATACGTTGGTGCCAGTAACCTTAATTTTACACAGGCAGAATACCTCGTAGACGACTATTTGAAAAAGCACCCGGATATAAAGCGTGCACCTGCAACAGCCCAAACCGGGAAATTTGTTTTGGTTATTGACGAGTACATGGACATCTGGAACACCGGCAGGTACCAATGGCTGCGTAAATTAAAACCTGCAGGACACGTGCATTACAGTTTTTTGCTTTTTGATGTGCAGCAAACAGATATTCAACCCTGACCTGCTCTTTGTTTTGACATGAACATATACAACAACCCAAATAATGGCCCGGCGCCCAGGATCAGGTACATGAATTGTGTATTCATATTTCCTGATAAATAGTTAAGCAATTCTATACTTATGATGGTGATCGAAAAACCAATGCAGGTTACCAACGTAAGTGCTGTTCCTTTAACCTGCACCGGTGCATTTTGTGCAACCAGTGTAGAGAACATGGGTGAATCTGCAATGACTACCAATCCCCAGAAAATAAGAAAAGCAACAAAAAAAATAAAAGGCAGGTAAAAAGCCAGTGGTGAAAGAACACAACAACAGCCCGATAGGAAAAGTGCTGCCGAAGCTGTTTTTGCAGCGCCGTACCTTTGCGATAGGTATCCGCTTATAACACAGGCGATGCCACCCAACGCGATTATGAAAAATGTAAGTAAGGGAACATTTATATTTTCATGCGGGTGCATATGCTTATACGTTGATAGCATGACCGGAACAAAGGCCCAGAATGCATACAATTCCCACATATGTCCAAAATACCCGAGTGCTGCGGAGCGGAAAGGGCCGTTCTTAAAAATGTTCAAACTCGAATTGAAATTTAAAGCCTGGTTCTTTTTCCGGTAGGGCCCGTTCGGGACCAATAAAAACATCAGCAGCCCGCCAAGCACGGATGATGCTGAAGTAAAGAACAGCACCGTTTTCCAGGGAAGTTCAGCAGTAAAGCTTTTCAATAAATGCGGAAATGCGGTACCTGCTACCAAAGCGCCTACTAAAAACCCGAGCGCTTTCCCCAGGCCTGTATCAAAATGATCGGCAGCGATCTTCATACCAACGGGATAAATGCCCGCGAGGAAAAAGCCGGTTAAAAAACGGAGCAGCAGCAAACTGTTCAGATCCGGACCCATTAAAGTGATACCCAAATTGGAAAACGCTGCCAATATGGAACTGGTAAAAAAAACGGCAGATGGAGAAAAGCGATCGGCGATGGTGAGCGCTGCATACAAAAGCGTGCCGCTGATAAAACCGAATTGAACGGCTGAAGTGATATGCCCCAATGCTTTTTCACTGAGCTCAAAATTTTTCACGAGGTCGGGGAGAACAGCATTGCCGGCAAACCACAGCGACGTGCACAGGAACTGCGCTATAACGATCACCGGTAACACCTGGCTGCTTTTATTATCCATTGTTAAGTATGAGTTATATAAAATTAAGTTTTATCAGCAACCGGCAAACTAATTATTCAGATCCGGCGGTAAATCCTACATTCGCAAAATATTTCCTGGCTAAGAAGCCGAAAGAGAAAAGGGGGATAAAGTATTTTCTCATTTATCTCTTTTTCTCTTTTATGCTCTTAGCCAATAAACAAAAAACTTTTAAAATGAGTGAAGTAAAACTTACGCAGGGAGAGATACACACTGCAAAAGGAATAATGAAATTTGAATTGTACGACGATGATGCGCCCATTGCTGCTGCCAATTTTAAGAAGCTGATCAGCGAGGGGTTTTATGACGGTCTTACCTTTCACCGG
>DATHEH010000141.1:0-3159 GCA_035318685.1 Ferruginibacter sp. | reverse complement strand
AAATGATCGAACGGAAATATGAAAAACTGGAGCTTGGCAGAACTTCAAAAGAAGCCAAAGCCAACCTGGGTGCATATCCAAAACAGATCTTTAATTATATAAAGATCAAAAACCCGGTGGCCAAAATGGCCTTACAGTATTTCTTAAAAAGATTCAACCAGTCAGAGAATCAAAAACAATTAGAAAGAATGCCGCTGAAATGAAAAACTATACAATGGTAATTCCGGGAATGCTCAACAAAACTAAGCTACCGTTTTAAAATAAATAAACCAGCCGCGGTTTTTGCGGAATTTGCCGGAAAAAGCCGGTAAACCCCGAAACTGCCAGGAGACTTTCTTGTATCCTTCTTGTATACTTCTAGTATAGAGACAGGAATTTTATACGTAAAATCACCTAAAGTATACAACAAGGACACTGGAAGTACTCAAGAAGGCCTCCGGGTAAACTGCGGCCGTAATTTTGCCGGTAAACAGGCATTTTTAATGATATTCCGCAAAAACTGCACGGAATTATAATGTACCCGTTTTCTTCGTTAGCTTGCCACTGAAATGAAAAATAAATTAAGCGGGATAATTTTAGCGGTACTCATTATACTTGCCGCAGGCTGGTGCATCATGTGGTATATCCGTAAAACTGTTGTGCCAAAAATGCAATTTCAAAACAATGAATTGCTGCTGGCCGGCAATAATACAAAAACCAGTATTGATGATCTTAAAGGCAATGTCAGCATCGTTTCTTTTTTTCAAACCTGGTGTGGCCCTTGTGCACAGGAGATCTTTGAACTAAATACGCTTTCAGCGGCCCTTAAATCTGATCATTTTAAAATATTATGCATCTCAGATGAAAATAAAGACCTGATCGATACCTATCAACAACGGGTTTCAGCAGGCAGCATTTTGTTCGCACGCTCAAAGAAGTCTTTAGCGAGCATGGGCATTCACGTTTATCCTACTACTTATTTACTAAATAAAAAAGGAGAAGTAATACGATCAAAATTAGAAGGGTATGATTGGGCGCTGGAAAAAGCAACGATCGAAAAATTACTTAACGAATAATTTATTTTAAAATTATTGGCTCATGCAGCTACAACAATTTTCGCATCTTCTTTTTTATGCTTTAATACGAACCAGCCGGTTACCATAAGCGACAAAATAAAATAAGCGCCAAGGATAAATTTAGCAGATGCCAGGTAAGTACCTGCGCCGAACCAGTCATTTTGCGAATAAAGAAAGCTGAATGCAACGCCGCAGCGGATCACTTCCCAGGCAATTGCTGAAGGGTTTCTATCCATCAGGTCGGTAAGCGCATACACGCTTAAAAAAATAAAACCGCCATACCAGAAAATATAAGTCTTGTCAATGCTGTTAATAAGTGCAATATTTCCAAACAGGTAGCTCACGAATAATAAGACCAGCAGCATTTGCAGCCAGCTCCAGGCATTCATTGCTGCCGAGGTTTGTGTGTCGTATTTTTCAAAGCGGTACACATCTTCGATCTTATAAACGGGATATTTTTCCGCTACGTCAGCCGGGCGGTAACCCGTTTGCCTGAACCATAAAGTGAATTTTTCTCTCCAGCTACTGGTACGCCATGCATCTTTTACCAGCAGCCACACGTGCTGGAAATTTATTCTTATCGGGTTCCAGGTCCTTACCGGCCTGGTAATGCCATATATGGGTGGTGCTTCGGGAAGTTCCTGTTGAAATGTGCCGAACCATTTGTCCCAAAAGATAAATATCTGGCCGTAGTTCTTATCGATATATTGCGGGTTGATCGCATGGTGAACCCGGTGATGAGAAGGTGTAACAATAACCTTCTCCAAAAAGCCCATCCGGTTGATGTGCTGCGTATGGTACCAGAACTGGGCAAACAAATGCAGGGGTGCTACCACTTCTATCACTTCTTTTGGTACACCTAACAACGCAGCAGGCAAAAGAAAAATAGCAAATACCTTTACTACCGCTGATATGCTTTGGCGTAAGGCACAGGCCAGGTTGAATTCTTCGCTGCTGTGGTGAACGATATGGCCGTTCCAGAAAAAATTATTTACGTGCTGGAGCCGGTGTACCCAGTAACCTGCAAAGTCGAGCGCAAAAAAAGCAATGATATAAACGATCAAAGTATTCTCGATCCGGGTCAGGGCAAGGTTTCTTAACAGGAAAGGATAAGAAATGATGACCAGGTATAAACTTATCACATCCTTGGTAACATTGGTAACGCCGCTGCTGAGGCTGCTGATCATATCCATATTACGAACGGTATCTTTTCCTTTGCGCCAGCCATACCATTTTTCAAACAGCACCAGCAATAAAAAAGCGGGCATTGCAATGAGTAAGATTTTTCCGTATGCTTCCATGATATAAATCTACAACCGTCCGGTAACTTTGCCAACTCCCTTCCCTGCTAATTTTTCCGGGTCCCCACATATACCCATCAATGTTAAAAAAAACAGAAGATGAGACTGCTGATTAAACCCTGGGAAACCCAATTTTGACAAGTTGATGATTTTAACAAAAAGAAAAGCAACCCAGGGCTGATCTGGCAGCAGTTTTGTTATTTGATTAGAAAATAATTTTAACCTTTAAACCAGATTATTATGAAAAGATTATTTACCCTTACAGCAATACTGTTATTTACAGTTATCTTCCTAAGCAGTTGCGTAAAAGACAGGGATCATGTAAACGAGGAAAATTACTGGCTGAACCAGGAAATTGGTGAAGTGGTCTACAGTAGTTCATCCTGTAACTATTGGGTTGTTGAAAGCTACAATGGATACAATATCGTATACAGCGGTTCATCCAACAAGCCCTACGAAGGGCAGATTATTTATGGCAATTTCAGCAGCGGGGGAACAAGGGAGCTGTACAATTTTTCGGAAAGATTTGTCTTTACTGCCACAGTAACCGACACCTGGCTAACTTACAGCGAGGCTTTGGATTTACTTGATTACTATTGCCCGTATGGCAAATCAGCCGAGCCCAGGGTTTTAAAACAATCCACTAAGATCCAGAAAAAATGATTTTCTTAAGAGGAGCATGAGGCTGTCTCACAAAGAGGCGGCCTTTTTTTATTTTTAGTTTTTTAGGTGGCTTTATTCACAATCCTGCTGTATAAAAAGTACTTGTCACAATTATCAATTCTGATTAATTTAATGGGATA
>DATHEH010000140.1:0-7471 GCA_035318685.1 Ferruginibacter sp. | reverse complement strand
ATATTGCTGCCAAAGAACAGAGCAATATGATACAACTGGTGCAGGGTATGCAGGAAATAAAACTGAACGGGGTTGAAAAACCTATGCGCTGGACCTGGGAGCGCTTGCAGGCAAAGCTTTTTAAACTTAGCATGAAGGGCTTATCATTGAACCAGTGGCAGCAGGCAGGTGCATTCTTTATTAATGAAGGGAAAAACATTGTCATTACTTTTTTATCGGCCAAAGCTGTCATCGACGGGCAAATGACCCTGGGCACCATGTTGGCCGTACAATATATTATCGGGCAATTGAACAGCCCAATAGAACAAATGATCGGCTTTGTGCAAAGCTGGCAGAACGCGAAAATAAGTATGGACAGGCTTAATGAGATACACCATATGGAGGATGAAGAGCCTGCACATAAGCAGTTACTCAAGGAATTGCCGGTAACCTATATGAGACAATTGGTTGGAGGAAGTTCCGAGCCTATGACCAGGGATGACTCCAAAGAAAGCCTTTATACAGGTGAAATGTCAGGAGATATTCCGCAAGTTATCTTAACTGAAGAATATGTACAACCAGCCATTGCGTCCATTAGGTTCAACAACGTGAGCTTCACTTACACGGGCGCCGGTAATGAACCCGTACTGCACGATATTAACCTGGTAATACCAAAAGGTAAAACAACAGCAATAGTTGGCGTAAGCGGTAGTGGAAAAACAACTCTGCTTAAACTCCTGCTTAAATTTTATGAGCCGCAGAAGGGAGAAATAAAACTGGGCAACACGTCATTGGCAAATATGAGCCACAGGTCCTGGAGACAGCATTGCAGTATTGTAATGCAGGAGAGCTTTATATTTTCTGACAGCATCGCCAGGAATATAGCTGTAGGCCAGGAAAAAATAGACATGGACAAATTGAAACAGGCAGTTGCTGTAGCGAATATCAGGGATTTTGTAGAAAGCCTGCCCCTGGGGTATAATACAAAAATTGGCACTGAAGGAAATGGCATTAGCATGGGACAAAAACAACGCCTCCTGATAGCCCGGGCTGTATACCGCGACCCCGATTTTATTTTCTTTGATGAGGCTACCAACAGCCTCGATGCAAATAATGAAAGTATTATTCTTGACAACCTGGAGAATTTCTTTAAGGGAAGAACCGTTGTTGTGGTGGCTCACCGGTTAAGTACTGTAAAAAATGCCGACCAAATTGTGGTGTTAAATAAAGGGATGATCTCTGAGAGAGGAACCCACCAGGAATTAATAAACTTGAAAGGAGAATATTTTCAATTAGTAAAGAACCAACTTGAACTTGGCGATTAAAACAATCATTATGCCTTCAACATCTCAACAACAGTTATTAAGCGACGAAGTACAGGAGATCATCAGTTACAGGCCAGGCCTCGTGATACGCAAGGGAAATATTATATTTCTTCTGGTTTTGCTGTTTATTTTCAGCCTTGCTTTTATAATCAGGTATCCTGATGTAGTTAAAGCCTCCGTTCGTATAGCGGCCTCAAATGCACCTAAAATGATTGCTTCCAAAGCAGAAGGAAGGCTCGAAAAATTGTTTGTTGTTAATGGTGAGCACGTAAAAAAGGGCCAGTTACTCGCCTACCTGCAAACTACTGCCAAACAAGAACAGGTGATGCGTTTGCAACAATGGATCAGTGAGGCGGAACCATTAGCCGCATCCGGTAAAATAGACGTACTTGTAACTAACCCCCTTCCTTTGCTGAATGAATTGGGCGAACTGCAAACCGCCTACGAGAGTTTTCAAAATAATGTTCAGGAGATCAACGAGGTACTTTCCAATGGCTTTTACCAAAAAAAGAAGCAGGCATTATTGAAGGACATTCAATACCAGGAAATGCTGAGGCAAAACCTGAAGAACCAAAAAAGCTTACAGCAAAAAGACTATGCACTGCAACAAATAGAGTACAATGCCAATAAAAAACTGGTAGATGAAAAGGTCATTGCCCCCCTGGAGTTCAACCAGAATAAAAGTAAGTTATTTGCCAAAGAACAATCATTGCAGCAAATGTCTTCTCAGCTGATAAGTAATGACCTGGTGAAAAATAGTAAGAATAAGGAACTCCTCGAACTCCAGAAATATGTGGTTGACCTGGTTCGCAAATTTCAGTCTGAATTAATGGTACTTAAAAATAAAATGGCCCAATGGGAAGAAACCTATATAATCAATTCACCGGAAGAGGGAATACTTGAATTCTTAGCTTCAATACAGGAAAACCAGTTGCTTAACAGCGGGCAGGAACTTTTTTATGTGCAACCCCCGGGGAGCAGGTACTATGCGGATATGAGAGCAGGGCAAAGCAACCTCGGCAAACTCAAGTCCAACCAGGCAGTTTTGATACGTTTGGAAAGTTATCCCAGTGAAGAATATGGTTATATCAGGGGAACAATAAACCATATCTCCGGCATGCCGAATGCAAGAGACAGCTTTATAATTAATGTGGAATTGCCTGAAGGGTTGAAAACGAACTACAATAAAGAAATATTCTTTCGCAATAACCTGTTAGCCTCTGCAGAGATCATTACTGATGACCGGCTGCTTGCAGAACGCTTTTTCGGACAGGTGATGACAATGTTGAAAAGGTAAGGGGATAAAGCTTACAGGTGTCTCGCAACGAATTGTATCAATTTGATGAATTGGATATTAGTTGCCTTACTACGATCTCTTTTTTTCTTTGCGACACACCCAGTTCCATTCCATCCTTCATAACGATCGTTCCTCCTACCCCACCTTTGGTATAACGGTCAATAAAATCGATGTTGACCAGGTGTGAGTTATGGATACGGCAAAACTTTTCTTCAGGCAACAGGTCTTCATAATAACCAAGCGTGTGGGATGAGATCATTTTCTTTCCATCTTTAAAGTAAAAATGGGTATAGTTACTGTGCGATTCAAGGCGTACGATCTCATTTATATCAATGAAAATATAACCATTGGCAGTGGCAATGGCAAGCCGTTTTTCATAGGTATTCCTGTGCTGGATATTATGGGCGAGTGTCATCCAGTGTGTATTAAAATATTTTTCTTCCATCCTGTTCTTCAGCCTTTGTAGTGCTTCTTTTAAGTCAGCAAAGGCCACGGGTTTTAAAAGATAGTCAATGGCAGAACATCTGAATGCTTCGATGGCAAATTTGTCAAATGCCGTTATGAAGATAACCTCAAATTGTTTTTCGGGTAATTGTTTTAAGAGGTCAAAACCTGTACCATCCGGCAGGGAAATATCAAGTAACAAAAGATCAGGGCGTTCCTTTTTAGTAAGCATGATCCCCGCTTCAACTGTTTCAGCTTCACCAACAACCAGTATATCCGGGCAATTATCCCTGATATAGGAACTTAAGATAAGCCTGCTGTCAACATCATCATCTATGATCAGGGTTGTGATCTTCATGTACTAAATTAATTATTAAGTGGAAATTTTAAAATTACCCTTGTACCGGTTCCCGGTTCTGCTGCATCCGATTTATCCACTACCTGTAACTCTATCTTATCTTCATGCAGGCTGTTATACATCTGAATACGCTTTTCAGTGATCGTGCCTCCCATGGACACATGCCCTGCGTTCTGGGTTAGTTGTAATACAGCTCCACTTTTGATGCCTACGCCATTGTCATCTACGATGCAGGTAAGCTTATCATTCTGTGAAATATCCAGCCTGAGCATTCCCTTCTGTCCATTGGGGTTAAGCATACCGTGCAATATGCTGTTCTCAATGAATGGCTGAACGATCATGTTTGGAATATAGGTATCGGATACATCAACATCAGGGCTTACTTGTATATTATACTCGAACCTGCTGTTACTTCTTAACTGCTCCATTTTAATATAGGTTTCCAGGTAAAGTATCTCATCCTTTAGGGGGATCAGTTCTTTTCCTGAATTTTCCAGTGTCTGCCGTATGAGATTTGCAAAAGTTGTCAGGTAATGGTTGAAACCTTCCGTATCGTTATTAATGATAAACCTTTGTACAGAATTGAGACAATTAAAAATAAAATGAGGATTCATCTGTGCCCTGAGGGCTGTTTGCTGCAGCTCAAACATTTTTTGTTCCTGCTCCTTCTTTTGAATTTCCTTTTCCCTGGCAAATAGCTTTTTTTGCAGCCTGTTTGACCGAATGGCGAAAGCGAGCAGGCCCAATGCAACCAGTAACCCGGCTATTGCCAGTCCCACAATGAATTGCTGGGCCTTCTTTTCTTTATTCAATGTTATGATCTCGCTTTCCTTTTTCTCCGTATCATATTTAACCTGCAGTTCCTTGATCGCATTGAATTTTTCTGCGCTGTAAACGGAATCCTTTAATTCGGTATAAACCAGGTGATTTTTGTAGGCGTCATCAAATTTGCCGGTTGCATAAGAGGCATCAGCTTTTGTTTTAAATAATGCCTGTAAATGCTCAGGATGATTTTTATTGCTGTCCAATGCTATTCCTATATCAGCATAGCGGATCGCATGCTCATAATCTTTGATCTTAAAATATGTTTCCGTGATCGCATTTAGTGTATTAAGCTGGTTGTAAATAAGCGGCGAAGATTTGATCTGCTCCCAAAATGGAAGCAGGTTGGCCAATGCCTTTTGCGGCTCATTGATGGAAAGGTAATAAGCAGTGGCGGTTTCCAGGGCAGTAGACTTAGCATGTACATACTGGTTAAACCGGTCTTCGGGAAGGTCAGCAGCGTTGAGGGCATTGCAAAGCGCCATTGCCGTCTCATAATAAAAGGACGCGGAATCATTTTGCTTTTCCTTGTAATAACAAAAACCCACTTCTGCATAAAGGGGGAACATCCTGATGGTATCTTTTCTTTCAGAGATCAGCCGGATGACCTTTTTTAATATGGGGATAGCCTGCTTGAATTCACCCTGGGTAATATACACCGAAGCAATATTGCTGCTGATCATCATGATGTGCCTGCCCATGCCATTAGCTTCAGCGATCTGCAGACCTTTGAAGTAATTCTCCATGGCCTTTTTATATTCACCCTTTACCATGGCTACTATTCCAAAACCGTTATAAGACATGGCTAAACCCTTTTGATACCCGGTCTTTTGAGATAATGCATACATTTTCTCCAGGTAATAATAATCGCTGTCAAACATCTGCCTGTTAGCATACAATCCGGCGATCTCGTTCATCGTATTGATCTGTGCCGTGTCATTTTCGGTTTTCATCCTTTTTTCCAGTTCAGAAATAGATGATTGGGAAAATGTTTTGGTAGAAATAGGTATGAGAATGAGGAAAAGAATAAAATTCTTCATGATACCAGCTATTAATTGGGAAAGGGTTATGTTGTTATGAAGATACATTAATTTTTTTCCTAACAAAATACCATAAACTGATACCAGCTATTCTAAATCCCGGAATGCAATGAGAAGGTAAACCCGGGAAGATTGCAGTAGCCGTCTCCCTGAGTCCTCAGTTGGCAATTTTGTAATATATCTCTGTTGAGGGTTTAGGGCTTCCGTCGATCATCTTGGTATGAGCACAACAGATAGTTTCCATCGAACTGTGCATGTCTTGTGTAAAACCAACTTTGGGATAAGCACAGAAAAGAGAGAACTGGTCTTTTTTATGAAGTTCATTCCATAGATTTTCCAGTTGTACGGTGGCACCGTTAAGACCCTGCTGCCAGAGTATAGCAACCATTTCACCAAAGGCGCGAACCTTCCGGTTTCCTTGTTGGGCACGTTTAAGGATTGCAGTGATCAGTTGAAAGAAAAGCTTTTCGTCAGGCCAGTTATTTACCATGAACTTCGAAAGCGTTTCACTTGCATCCAATGCAATATATTGGTCTTGGGCAATAAGAAAATCAATATCAAATCCCTGGCTTTTCAGGCGGGTATGCATATTACGGATATGTTCTGCGGTGGCAATAATAATAACGCTGTCTTCTGCAAGAAGACCCGATCCTATAAAACCTTCGAGTGAATCTAAAAATGTTTTATCGTTCTCATATATCTGTACCACGTGATCGCAGGGAGCCACTTCGCCCCAAAAAACCTGCAGCTCCGATTTTTGCCAACTCTTTGTCATTTGTTTTAAGAATTAAATATCAAACATAAAGATACAACTGGTTGACAAAAGCCTGTCAACAATTATATTGTTAGCTTTGACGCCTATTTATATAATATGGTTGCGTTATCAATATGTTTAACTTCTCTATAGATGCACACTGATATATTATATAATTTAGTAAACCACGCTGTTGGTCTTTGACCTTTGCCAGATCAGTTTCTAAAAATTTCATCCAGTTCTGGCTATCCCTGCTGAATTCACGAATCTCGGTTCATTTATTCACTGTTTTAAAATCCGCTGTGAACCTTACTTACTGCCACCGGGTATATCCATCACCCAACGGATCAATTTCTCCTCCAGGAATTCTATTGGGTTTTTTTGATCATTTAGAAAGTAACGAAATTTTATTTGAAAAGAAAAGCATTTAACCCGGGGGGCCCGGGGATGTGGTGAGATCCTACCGGGCTTAGTCTTTGGAGCCATCATCATACACACCTATCAATGCCTGGATACTGTCTTTTAATTTACCCGAAGCTTCGTCAAAAAAAAGGTCCTTACTTTTTTTTGGCGCCTTGTTATCAGTCGATTTTTTTATTGCGGCCCTTACTTCATCCAGGTCATCAAAAAATACGGGAATATTTTTTTCATAAAAAGGATTCATCGCTTCTATTTTTATTAAAAGGCTTTCATATTCAGCTATGATGCCGTTGATCTCCTTTATATTTTCTAATGTATGCCTCCTGGGTATCCTGTTGAATAGTGCGGTCAATGCTGTTGTTGTTGGATTCATTTTGTGTGTCGTTTATTATTGACTTATCCTTAAATTAGTAAAAGAACCAATTAAAGAACTATTCAACCCAACAGCATTTATTAAGGTCGCTGAAAAATTTCCATTCATTTTATTGTTTGAATTAGATGTAATGGTCAGGGTCCCTGATGTACTTTGCAGGTTATCTCCATTGGGTGCAACAAATGAGATGGTATTTGCTATTCCGCTGACCAAATTATAAGATCCTACATTAAAGGAATTTAAAGATATCCTTGGACCGGTGCCGGGTGATTGAAGGGATGTTCCCATGCCAGCAATAATTACCGGTGTAACACTTAAGCTTTGTAAGTAAGCTTCCTTAAAGTTCCCGTTATAAGTTATGGCAGACCAGGTCCATGTAAATGAGCTTGATTCATCCTGGGAATCATCTGATTTATTGCACGAGATGAATATAAATATGCTTAATGCAACAAAGGTGAGGTTTAATAATTTTAAGCGTTTTGATTTCATGATATTTTTTTAAAAAAAAGGTTTATTTATACAGGCAACAATAAACTGGCAAAGTTAATTCAATAATAAGTGTAATAGGTTCTTTCAACACCTGTTGGCTTATTGTTCATGTAAGATATCTTTTCATAAGCCAGCCCATTGGGGTAGTGGCTGAAAAATGTCCTGTTTAC
>DATHEH010000139.1:0-2935 GCA_035318685.1 Ferruginibacter sp. | reverse complement strand
AAAAAATGGATACCGGTATATTTAACCATCATCTTACTGGCCCTTGCAGGGGCTTCGATTTTCCAGTATTTTTTTTACCGGAATTTTTCTGCGGGCTTAACTCCTTTTTTGGACTGGAAAGTTTTTGCAATTGCATTTTTGTTGATGCTCTTATGCGTGATAATTAATTATGTAATTATTAAAAAATTACTTCAAAACCTACATCAGTAACTTTTATAAGTAATAAGTCAAAAGTCAAAACCCAAAAGTTTTTGATCAGGCTCAAATAGATATGTAATCTATTGAATATGATCTTTCCCACTAACCTTTAGAAAAATTCGATTTTTGTAATCTGCGTTTTACTTTTTGGTTTTGTCTTTTGCCTTTTGACTTCAAATGAGCTTTTATACCCTTTCGTAAATTACTGCCGCCCCCTGTCCCACTCCCACGCACATAGTTGCCAATCCATATTTGCTTTTGCTTTTTTTCATCTCATGCAACAGGGTTGTTGATATTCTTACACCGCTGCAACCCAAAGGGTGACCGATTGCTATAGCCCCACCGTTTACATTAACCTTCTCAAGGTCCAGACCCAGGTCATGGATACATGCAATACTTTGTGATGCGAACGCTTCGTTTAATTCTATCAGGTCAAGCTCCCTTACGGTTAAGCCTGCACGCTTAAGCGCTTTGGTTGCCGCAGGTACGGGGCCAATTCCCATTACAGCGGGCTCCACCCCTGCAACAGCCATTGAAACAACTTTTGCCATTGGGATCAACCCATACTTTTTTACAGCATCTTCGCTTGCCAGCAACATGGCGGCAGCCCCATCATTGATACCACTGCTGTTACCCGCTGTTACCGAGCCATCTTTAATAAAGGCAGGCTTTAGTTGTGCCAGCTTTTCCATGGAAGTATCCCTGGGTTGTTCATCATTTTCAAAATCGAATGCCTGTTTGGCTGCCATTACCTGGATGGGTATTATTTCGTCATTCCATTTACCTTCTTTTAATGCCCTGGCATATTTTTGCTGGCTTGACATAGCAAATTCATCCTGCGCATGCCGGCTTATATTCCATTGCTTTGCTACATTTTCAGCAGTTTCACCCATTGAGTAAGGATAGTATAGTTCTGAAAGTTTTTTATTAATAAATCGCCAGCCCATCGTAGTATCATATACCTGTGGATTTCTTTCAAAAGCAGTCGTTGATTTTGCCATTACAAAAGGTGCCCTCGACATACTTTCTACTCCGCCTGCAATCATCAGTTCTGCATCACCACAGGCTATTGTTCTTGAACAGTCCATGATTGCCTGTAAGCCGCTTGCACATAGCCTGTTAACTGTATTTCCTGCAACAGTTACGGGAAGCCCGGCAAGCAAAGCCGCCATCCTGGCTACATTGCGGTTATCTTCTCCGGCCTGGTTTGCTGCCCCTGCAATTATATCTTCAAGAGCATTGATATCAATAGCTGTATTTCTTTTAAGCAATGCTTTTATCATATAAGCCAGCAGGTCATCAGGCCTGGTGGATGACAATGCACCTGCATATTTCCCGATGGGGGTTCTTACTGCATCAATAACAAAAACATTCTGCATAATTCTTACCGTGATTTATTTAAATATAATGAATACGAAGTTTTTACACAATGCGTAAAAGTTTTCCAAAAATAGGTTGATTACCTTTGCAACATGTCAATAAAAAGAAATATACGTGAGCTGAGCCTGCTGCAACTGAAGGAATATTTCGAATCCATGGGTGATAAAAAGTTCAGGGCAATCCAGGCCTATGAATGGCTTTGGAAAAAAAATGCCCGGCACTTTGAGGATATGAGCAATCTTTCGCTTGAGCTTCGTAAAAAGCTCGCAGAAGAATTTGAATTACCGGCTATTACTGTGGATGCGGTACAATACAGCAGTGATGGCACAGTAAAATCAAGATTTAGGACCTACGATGGCCACCTGATGGAAGGAGTCCTGATCCCCACCGAAAAGCGCCAGACAGCATGCGTTTCATCCCAGATAGGCTGCAGCCTTACCTGCAGGTTTTGTGCTACCGGTATGATGGAACGTAAGCGTAACCTGAATTTTGATGAGATCTATGACCAGGTTGCATTGCTTAATGAGCAAAGTGAAAAAGTGTATGGTAAAAAACTCAGCAACATTGTTTATATGGGAATGGGTGAGCCATTACTGAATTATAAAAATGTATTAAAGTCCATCGACAAGATAACCGCTGCAGATAGCCTCGCCATGAGCCCAAAAAGAATAACTGTTTCTACCGCAGGGGTGGCAAAAATGATCAAGCAACTGGGAGATGATAAGGTACGATTCAACCTGGCTTTATCACTTCATGCTGCAAATGACCATAAGCGAAACGAGATCATGCCAATCAATGAAACCAATAGCATTGAATTCCTGGTAGAGGCATTGAATTATTTCTATGACCAGACAAAGAATGATATTACGCTTGAATATATTTTATTTAAAAACATTAACGATTCTATACAGGATGCTGATGAGTTGATCACCGTTTACCGGCAGATCCCTACTCATTTGATAAATGTTATAGAATATAACCCTGTTGCCGGAACACCTTTTGTGAAACCGGATGAAGACACCACCCAGGCCTTTACCGATCACCTTGCAAAGCACCATGTAAATGTGCGGGTACGCCGCAGCAGGGGGAAGGATATTGACGCGGCGTGTGGGCAATTGGCCAATAAAGAAATAGCACCCGTTAATTAATGTGAAGCTATTCTTCATACATACAGCATTTTCATAATAGATGCCGGATCCAATATCTCCCCATTCCTTTAACATTCCTTTTATTAAACCTTCTTCACCCTGCTGTGTCTATCACCCACACAAACTTTTAAAAAAAACATATGAAAAAAATACTAGTATCCATCTTTGCGCTAGCTGCAATAACTTTTTCGGCTACTGCCCAGGAAAAA
>DATHEH010000138.1:0-4192 GCA_035318685.1 Ferruginibacter sp. | reverse complement strand
GAAAAGTGAAAACAAAAAATGACCTCCTTACTATTAACTACCAGCCAAAACTTACCGATCTACTAATCAACCACAACTATTTCTCAGTAACCCCTTTCTCCTTCATTAACCTGTAAATACTTTCTACGTCAACAGGTGTTTTCGAAGTAAGATTTTCTGAGCCGGTGGCAGTTATTACTATGGTATCCTCCAGCCGCAGGTGAATTTTCATTTCTTTATCTTCTATAATAGGCTCTACATTAAATACTACCCCGGGTACAAAAGGCTTATCGTAAGGGCCTACGTCATGCACTGCCATTCCTACGAAATGACCGATATAGTTAGGCCAGTATTTTTCAAGTCCATGTTTTATATAAACATTTTTTGCAATTGTTTCCATAGAATCTAAGGTTATCCCCGGTTTCATTGCTGCAATTACCTTTTCCTCCGCTTCTTTAATACAGTTATAAAATTTCAGCTGGATATCAGTGAATTTACCACTCACAGGCCAGGTCCGGGTAATATCAGTTGTATAATAATTTAATTCCGGTGCATAGTCAATTAATAAAACTTCACCGGATTTCAGTGGGTGGTTATTGGCATTGTAATGCCAGCTCAAACCACGCTCACCAGATGCAGCAATTGCGAAGTAAGCAGGCCCCATCGCCCCTTCATTCGCAAAAATAAAATCACAAGCAGCCACTACCTGGTATTCATATACTCCGGGTTTTGTTACCCGCATAGCTTCATCAAAGCCATGCGCACCAATAGTGCCACAATCCCGTATGGCAGCAATTTCTTTTTCATCTTTTATCCAGCGCATACTATCAAGGATTGGGGTAAGGCTTTTTATAGTAGCTGCCGGAAAATATTCCTTTATCCTCTTATAAAAATTAGCTTCTTTAGAAATTCTCCCGTCAAATGGATCATTCATACGTGTTGTTCTTATTTGCACGCTTCGGTCACGGGTTATTTCTGCTGTTTCTTCAGATGATGTTACCAGGTAAAGTGGCTGGCTGGTAGAAGCAAAATATTGCAGCATACCAGCAATGTTCGAGGAAGAGCCAACCTGGTTTACTTTATAAAAAGTGGCAGATTCCTTACCGGGTTTTATTATAGCTTCCTCTTTTATATCGCCGGGTATTTTATCTGGTACAAAGAGAGCAGATCTTTTATTTTTTCCATCCAGTACTAATATGGCATTTGGCATTTCCACTCCGGTGAGATAATAGAAATTATTATCCTGCCTGAATTTAACATATGCTTCCGGGAGCTCGGCCCCCTGTAAAATAGCCACCCCATCACCTATCTGCTGCAAAATATGAGCCCGCCTTTTGGCAAAATCATCAGGCGTAAAATACTTCCACATATTCTGTGATGCAGCTGAATTTGAAATGAGCAATACTATTATTAAGAACCTTAAAGAATACATATTACGGGTTTTATAATTGAAAGTAAATGTAATGATACACTATTAGTATCAGTTAAAAAAAACCTGGCAACCAGTCTCGCATTAAACAACGAAATACAAGAGGCAAGTGTCCTCCGTATTTAAATCGAATAGCCATTGATGTCAGGAATTTTTTGAAAAACTTATCTGAACCCAACGGGATCCGCTCCATACTAATAGGAGGGTGTCTGCTCCCACCATCTTGTGATTGCCACTTAGTTCGGTCTTATGTAAACTGACATTATCAACCATTGTAAATGCAAGCCCTATAGCAGACTCTATCAATAGGATATGACCATTTGCACGTCCTGCTGTAAGTTTCACCTTGGGGTTAGTTCCATCTCCCCGTACAGACAAATAGCTATTATCCCCAACTGTTATAGTGGGTTTTGCCTTTGTTACCTGGATACTCTTCCTTGGTGCGATTGAAAGCATGGTATAATATTTTAAAAACAAAATACTAAACGGCAGGGATTATTACTAATTTTTTACCCTGTAATAGATATTGAAATTTTAAGAAACCCTGACAACGGCATAGATTTATGAGAACCTGAAGCGATCGGGCTATTTTTAACTAATAACGAGGGAATGCTTGCATCTCACCCTACTCCCCGTAAAAAATAACTAACTTTACCCTTCACTCCTGTTGCAAAACAGTAAACTTTTATCCATGAGCCAGTCGCCATTCCAGAAATTCGTAGCCCCAAAAAAGAACAGTGTAAAAAAAGAAGGATTCCGCCAGGAAAAGAAAAAAGCAAGGGCTGAAAAAAATGCCTATTTCGACAAGATCAAGGAAGAAAAGTACCAGGCAATGCTTGCCAAGAGGGCACAAAAATCCGGTGAAGTAAAACCTTCTCAAACATCTCAACAAGCTCAACCTTCTAAACCTGCCAAACCTTCTAAACATCCTGGCCCTGCCCGTGATGAAAAGAAAACCGTTTCAGGCCTTACAGACGCATCAATGCCCCTCAATAAATTTCTTGCACATTGCGGAATTTGTTCAAGGCGCGATGCCGTGCTGCTGATTAATGAGGGGAAGGTAAAAGTAAATGGAACAGTGGCAACTCAACCGGGTTATAAGGTGAAACCAACAGATGAGATCCTTTACAACAATAAAAAATTATTTGTTACCAAAAACCTTGTCTATATCCTGCTTAATAAGCCAAAAGATTATATTACCACCACCGACGATCCGCAGGGAAGAAAGACAGTATTGCAGCTCATTACTCAGGCAACTGAAGAAAGGGTGTACCCTGTAGGACGGCTTGACAGGAATACTTCCGGTGTTTTGTTGCTCACCAATGATGGTGATCTTACACAAAAGCTCAGCCATCCCAGTTACGAGGTAAAAAAAATATATGAAGCAAAGCTCGATAAGAACCTTACAAAGGCTGATTTTGAAGCAATTGTAAACGGTCTTATCCTGGAAGACGGGCCTGTAAATGTGGACAGCCTGGCTTACGCAGATTCAAAAGATAAATCTGTTATCGGGATTGAAATTCATAGCGGCAAAAACAGGATTGTGCGGCGGATATTTGAACACTTCGGCTATGATGTAAAAGCGCTTGACCGGGTAATGTATGCAGGCCTTACCAAAAAAAATGTAGAACGAAGCAAATGGCGTTATCTCAGCGACAAGGAGATCAGGCTTTTGAAATACCTCAATTCCGGGAAGAAAAAATGAACAAAAGAATCCCCATTATTATTTATGAAGATGAAGACATCGTAGCGATCAACAAGGCCGCCGGGATGTTATCCATTCCTGACAGGGAACAATCAGAACCATCCTTAAAAGACCTGTTGCAGCAAAAGTATGATACCATAGCGAGTACGGGAGCATATATACCATTGGCTGAAAATATTACCGCTTCTGTAAAGATCTTTACCATTCACCGGCTGGATAAGGATACGAGCGGCCTCATAATTTTTGCAAAGAATGAAGAAAGCCATAAATATTATTCAATGCTTTTCCAGGAAAGAAAAGTTGAAAAATATTACCTCGGTATCGTACAGGGCGCACCAATACCTCTCATGGGGGAGATAGATGCCCCCATATCCGAACACAGGCTGCAAAAAGGCATGATGGTTATCCACCGGGATGGGAAAGCTTCTCATACGTCTTACGAGGTATTGGAAGCAAATAAACATTATTCCCTGGTATCTTTTCAATTGCATACCGGCCGTACCCACCAGATAAGAATACATTCCCAGCATATCGGCCATCCCCTGGTTTGTGACCCGCTTTACGGTAACGGGCAGCCGCTATTATTGTCTTCCATTAAAAAGAAATATAAGCTAAGCAGGCATGATGATGAAGAAAGACCCATTATTAACAGGCTTGCCCTGCATTCGCACAAGCTGTTGTTTACAGACCGCCATGGAAAACCAATGGAGCTCGTTGCAGAAATGCCAAAAGAATTCAGGGCTTTGATCCAGCAGTTAAAGAAGATTGGGTGAATGTTGCAGGTTTAATGTTTGAGGATGGATAAATACGTTTTAAAAATTCCTGAAATTCGTGCTATAAATTCGTGTAATTCTTATATATATTTACAGTCCACAATAAATTTTACTGATATGAGCCTACGTTTAGGGGACATTGTTCCGAACTTCACTGCTTCTACAACAGAAGGTGAAATAGATTTTTATGAATACCTGGGTAATGGCTGGGGAGTATTATTTTCTCATCCTGCAGACTATACCCCGGTTTGTACAACAGAGCTTGGCAAAACAGCTTTGTTGAAAGAAGAATTTGCAAAAAGAAAT
>DATHEH010000137.1:0-4044 GCA_035318685.1 Ferruginibacter sp. | reverse complement strand
TATCACTGCGGCTTTTTCCCCTTGCCATCGGTATAGTGCAAAAGCTGCAATTATAATCGCACCCATCCTGTACTTTGAAAAATACCCTCGTTCGTTCATGCAAAGAATGCGAAGCAGTAAAAATATTTACATCTTCAATCTCGCAACTGCATATCCTGGCAGAATCATTTTTGCTGATCACCTTCAGGTGAGATGTAATATTGAATTTTTCTGCGGCACCTAATACAAGGTCCACTCCCGGTATGGCTGCTATTTCTTTTGGCTTTAACTGCGCATAACAACCTGTAATTACCACCATGGCTTCCGGTGCTTTGCGTTGAATCCTTCTAACCAGCTGCCTGCATTCTTTATCTGCATTATCTGTAACAGAACAGGTGTTTATCACGTAAACATCTGCTACTTCATCAAAGTCTTTTTTAATGAAGCCATCCATTTCCAGCATCCTTCCCATAGAGGCGGTTTCGCTGAAGTTGAGCTTGCAACCCAATGTGTGGAGAGCGACTGATTTTTTCACGGGGCAAAGGTAGGTTAATAAGGCAAAAGTCAAAACCCAAAAGCAAGACAACCTTCGTGTAAAGGAAGATAATAATTTCAAGAACTTCTTTGCGTTCTTTGCGAAACCTTTGCGTCCTTTGCGATACCAGGGAAAAGAAATGTATCGCGATGAGCGCCAAGAACCGCAAAGACCGCAAAGCTTTCCCTTGGTTCATCATTTTATCTTAACATTTCTTTGAAACTATGAACAAAAAATACTTTCCATTTATCGCTCTCCTGGGTGCTATCCTAATATTTATTTGGGTAAAAAAAAATCAGCGTGGGGTATCGAAGTATAAAACACCAACAACACAAACCGGTAATGCAACTGAACCTTTATCAAGGGATACTGCTATCATTGAATACAGCAGGCATGCAAAATGCAGGATGGAATGCAGGCATATTGATGAATCGGAAGTGAAGGAGATCTTACTGAAGGGCCAGGTAAATTATAATAAGATTGAAGAAAGCTCAAAAGGAAAATCCTACCCGCTGGAAGGAGTTACCCATGACAGGCAACATGTTCGTATCGTATTTGCCCCGCACGACAATAAGCTGGTAGTTGTGACTGTAGTTGATTTGGATAAGGAGTGGGAGTGTGATTGTAAGTGAAAAACTGAAAACTATAAACTAAAAATTAAAAACGAAAAGTGGAAGAATGCTCACCTACCAGTAGTTACTTTTCCGCAGGCACAACAGGTTTTGCTTTCTAAGCCTGAATGTAGCAACTTTTGGTCCTGAATATTGGGGATATGCTGATAATCCTTATCTAATAAACACTGCTTTTCACTTTTAGTTTTTAGATTTTAGTTTTTCACTCTTGGTTTTTCACTTGACTTTGATCCCGTTCAACATTTAACACATAATATTCAACATATTTCTTATAATTTTGGTATTCAATGTGAGCGTTAACCAGGCAGATGAAAATAAAATCCTTTTTGGCAAAGCCCTTTGCCAACTATATTTATAAGCAGGTTAAAAAAGGAATGATAACCGCGGTTGCAGACCAGCAACAGGTATTTAACCACCTGATCAAAACTGGTATTAAGACCACTTTCGGTAAAGACCATGACTTCCAGGAGATAAAATCATACGAGGATTTTAAAAAGCAGGTTCCAATAAGAGACTACGAAGCATTCAGACCGTATATAGAAAAAATTAAAGAAGGCAAACACAATGTCTTGTGGAAAGGATTACCCATTTATTTTGCAAAGACCAGTGGTACCACTAGCGGCATTAAATATATTCCAATTACTAAAGATTCCATTCCCAACCATATTAATACGGCAAGAAATGCATTATTATGTTATATGGCTGAATCAGGCAATACAAAATTTTCAGAAGGTAAGATGATATTTCTCAGTGGGTCTCCTGAATTGGAAAGAATTGGAGGTATTCCCACCGGGCGGCTGAGTGGGATCGTTAACCATCATGTACCGAAATACCTGCGCGCAAACCAATTGCCATCCTACGAAACCAATTGTATTGATGACTGGGAAACAAAGCTTGATAAGATCATTGATGAGACGATCAATGAGAATATGACACTTATAAGCGGGATACCCCCATGGATGCAAATGTATTTTGACAGGTTGCAGGAAAGATCCGGCAAAAAGATCGGGGAACTATTTCCCAATTTAAGCGTGATAGTACAGGGTGGTGTAAATTATGCTCCATACAAAGCCCGGCTAACAGAAAGCATAGGAAGAAATATTGATACCATTGAACTATTCCCTGCAAGCGAAGGTTTTTTTGCATTCCAGGACTCGCAACAGGAACCGGGGATGTTGTTGAATACCAATAGTGGGATACTATTTGAGTTTGTTCCTGCTGCCGAGATCGGGAAAGAAAACCCAACCCGGCTGATGTTGAATGATGTAAAAGCTGGTGATAATTATGCGCTTATTATTAGCAGCAATGCGGGTTTATGGGCATACAATACCGGTGATACCATAAAGTTTGTTTCGACAGAACCCTACAGGCTTGTAGTAAGCGGGCGTACCAAACATTTTATTTCTGCTTTTGGTGAACATGTTATTGTAGAAGAAGTGGAAGGTGCTATTTTGAAAGCGGGTATAGAAATGAATATTCATATAACCGAATTTACAGTGGCCCCTTATATTGCAAAAGCCGAAGGTAAAAGCTACCATGAATGGTTTATTGAATTCGGGCAGATGCCTACAGATATTTCATTGTTTGAAAAGAAACTGGATGATCAACTGCGTGCAAAAAATGTATATTATGATGATCTTATTTCCGGGAATATTTTAGAGCATTTAAAGGTTACTCCCGTTAAAAAGAACGGCTTTGTGGATTATATGAAAAGCATTGGGAAGCTGGGGGGACAGAATAAGGTGGCGAGGTTAAGCAATGACAGGTTGATTGCAGAAGGGTTGGAGAAATATGCTGTAAGAGAAGATACAAGCTATAAGCTGCAGGCTGCAAGCCAGAACGGTAGTGTTAAGCTATAAGCTACAAGCTGCACGCTGCAAGCTATAAACACTAGCCACAAATTAAAACTTGAAGCTTATACTATAGCTGCAGCTCTTAACACAACATTAAATCAACCTATTGATATTAATATAAAAAAATATTATCTTTGTACTCCATTATAAAGCATTAAACGGGTTGAAAAAAAACATTCTACATATTAAGTTTTCTTCATTCTCAGTATTAGTCAGCCATCCCCGACGTGGTTGCTGATAGGCCGAGCAGTTAGCAACCTGCCCCTATCAGTGGAAAAATCCCCCGGCATTTCAATTACAAAATATTCTTTCATTTTAATTTCCCAAAGCATTGGAAAATTCAAATATTATTATCCGGCCTGCAGTAGATACAGACCTTCATTATGCAAAGATTATTGCAGCCGAAATGGAATCTTCCGCTAAAGCCAGGGGTACTGGTATTGCCAGGAGGCCGGTTTCCTACCTGGAACAGAAGATACTGGAAGGCAAGGCGGTAATAGCCGTAACTGCCCAGGGCGAATGGGTAGGCTTTTGTTATATAGAAGCCTGGGGCCATGAATCTTTTGTTGCCAATAGCGGTCTCATTGTTTCACCAGCTTTCCGAAAAAGCGGGGTAGCCAAAATGATCAAGGAAAAGATATTCAAATTATCAAGGGAGAAATATCCCGAAGCAAAGATCTTTGGCCTTACTACCGGGCTTGCCGTGATGAAGATAAATTCAGACCTCGGATATGAGCCGGTGACCTATAGTGAGCTAACGGATGATGATCAATTCTGGGCCGGCTGTAAAAGCTGCGTGAACTATGATATCCTGGTAAGTAAAAACAGGAAGAATTGCATGTGCACGGCTATGTTATATGATCCGGCTGATCATTATGAACCCGAAGAAACAGCGGAAGAATTTCAAAAGCAATCAAAACTGTATGAAAGGTTCATGCGGCTGAAACAAAGCAGGCTTATTTCGTTTTTGAAGAAGCGCGAATCCGCGGGAAAGAGGAGGTCTATGCTTAGTTATTTCTTTAATTTATAGTATTTGAAAAGGAAC
>DATHEH010000136.1:0-2702 GCA_035318685.1 Ferruginibacter sp. | reverse complement strand
AGCCCGGAGCTCGATGATGCCGGCAGGGTCTAGGCCGTTGGAAGGCTCGTCGAGGATCAGCAGTTCCGGGTTCGGCAGCAATGCGAGCGCAATAGAGAGGCGTTGCTTCATGCCGAGCGAAAATTTTTTCACTACTTTCTTCCCGGTATCGGAAAGGCTTACAATCTCCAGCACCTCGCCTATCCTTGCCTTTGTGGCGCCATAGGTATTGCGATACACCTCGAGGTTTTCCCTGGCCGTGAGGTGAGCGTAAAGCGAAGGTGTTTCTATGAGCGAGCCGATCTTGCCAAGTATTGCTTCACGGTTCGCGTGCAGGTGCTGGCCGAAGATCTCGATATCACCTTTCTGGGTATTCAGTAGCCCGAGAAGCAGGGAGAGTGTAGTGGTCTTACCCGAGCCGTTGGGCCCGAGAAAGCCGTAAATGCTTCCACGTTCCACCCGGAGGTTGATGTCGTAAAGGGTCTGCACATCCCGGGAATAATGATAAGAAAGCCCGGAGGTTTGTATAACGGGTGTATGTTCCATTGATAAAATTTTAGTGGTGCGGCATTCCCGGATTTTTAAGCCTGCCATCGCTACGGGCCGGTTTTGTACGACCGTTTAGTTGATTACTCCAACAGTTTATTTAATTTATCCCTTGTGCCTGTATTCTCTTTTATTGACAATGCTTTTTGAAACTTCTCAATTGCTTTTGATTTGTCGCCGATAGCTACATAAAAATCACCATAGGAATCATAGACGTTGAAGCTGGCGGGATAATTATCCATGTTTAATATTAAAAAGCCTTCCGCTTTTTTATATTGCTTCCTCTGCAAAAACCGGTATGCCCAT
Organism: Ferruginibacter sp.; assembly: GCA_035318685.1. Lineage (GTDB taxonomy): Bacteria > Bacteroidota > Bacteroidia > Chitinophagales > Chitinophagaceae > Ferruginibacter. The sequence goes on along the minus strand of DATHEH010000136.1, from coordinate 1,871 downwards.
GTATTGATCTCACTTTCAGGTGGCTTCACTTCGTAGCCAAATAATTTGGAGATTTCTTTATAGTGCACTTCAATTTTTTCTGCTAATGCCACTGTAGAATCAGTACGATCTTTATCCTGCAGTTTGAGTTGATACTTTTCAAAAATGAACCGGAGTCCGTCATATGTTGTGATTAAAGGCACAGAGCCGTGAGTTTCATTTTCATAATACTTACTCGCATATCTCAGTCCCTTTGGCTTTTTATTTTTGATAAAACCATCCATGTCTAATATGGAACGGATATGACGGGTAAACGTAGCGGTATATTCGGGTAGTTTTTTTATATCCATACCCTCTTCCAGGGAGTTCGCAATGCCTACATATAAAGCAGTTCCATTAAAATCTTTTCCCGTCAATGCCTCTTTAGTGGTTTTCAGAAATGTCATATTATCCCACCACATGCTTGGGTCAATACAGATATAGGCATTAAATAACCTGGTATGGTTGATCACAGTATTCATCACAGCCAGTCCACCAAGAGAATGCCCGATGAGCATTTTATAAGGTTGGGTCGGATACTTCGAATCTATATAAGGTATCAGCTCTTTTTCCATAAAAGACATAAAAGCTTCTCCGCCTCCTGTTATTTTCAGGAAGGATAATTCTTTCAGCATGGGGTCGTCTCCCGGTTTAGTTGGTGTAAGGTCTCTTTCACGAATGGTATTCGGAATGCCAACCACGATCATTTCCGGGCACATAGTGTTACCATTGACCTTGCTGAGGTGCTGGATCATACCTACTACCGAATGAAAATACTGCTGCCCATCCAACAGGTAAACCACAGGGTATTTCTGTGCGGAATAAATAAAGCTGGCAGCGGAAGAACTGTTGGGGGTATAGACCCATATCTTTCTATTTTCATTTAAAATATTCGATTGAACACTGTCGATTGTTCCGATGGTTATTTTATTATCTGCCTGGCCATAAGTAATCATGGAGAAAGCTGATGCTAGAACGGTGAGAATAGTTGTTTTCATTTTTATCGTTGATGTGGTTAACAATATCAGGCAAGCTTAAGCGCTGAATATTCAACTTAGCTTTTGATAGATGTCCTTTATCTAATGCAAAGCAATTGCCCGGGGACCGGAATACGAAAAGCGATATACTAATAATGGTAACTAATCGACCGGCTGCTTATTCGCTTCCTCCAGATCACCTGCAGGTTCTGTTTCCCCTTTCATAGATCAGAAAACGGCGCTGGTCGAAAATGTGGCCAGGGAACGACAGGAAAAAATACCTTTGATCTATGAATCGTATTAAAAGGGTATTCTTGCTGATCCACATCGGTCTCTGGATGCTGTTAAGCGTACTCGCTGCATTTCAACTACGTGAGGATAGTTCCTACTGGCTTACGTTAACTGCGGGATTCATGCTGACAACTTTATATGTTTTCTACAGCCATTTTTTTCTCCTGACCCGATATTCCGGTAAAAAAAAGAAGGCAACTTATTTTTTACTACTGATAGGAATTATATTGACTGGTCCTTTTTTCTATTTGTTTTTTCATTACAGGAAGATGGAGACACTGGATATCTTTTTTGAGTATTATGTAATCTCGTTTATCTCCATTGTACTTCCCTTTATCTTTTTAAGCTGGCTGGCCAGGGTCATAGAGAATCTCGTAATCAATACAGTCAAAAAAGAGCAGCTCGAGAAACAGGCCGTGGAAGCTGAGCTGTATTACCTTAAATCACAAATCAACCCCCATTTTCTGTTCAATACCCTTAATAACATTCACACGCTGGTGTACAAGCAGGCTCCGTCGGCACCGGATGCCGTCATGCAAATGGCATCACTCATGCGCTACATGATCTATGAGTCAAATGCCCCCA
>DATHEH010000135.1:0-5461 GCA_035318685.1 Ferruginibacter sp. | reverse complement strand
CAAGTCTGTATTTACGCCAGATCATTCTTTAACAAGTACAGCCAGTGTATGTTTTGACGCGGTATATGTTGCATCGGGAAAAAGATCCGCAGATGTTTTAAAAACAGAACCCGCTGCCATATTATTTGTGAATGAAGCATACAAGCATTGTAAAGCCGTTGCTTTTGGAAAAGAGACAGAAGGATTTTCTGCACTCACCAATATCAAAAAGGACCTTAAGGATCCTGCTTTGATAATGGAAGGAAAAACAAAATTCCCCGCGGCATTTGTAACAGCGATAGCAAACCACCGTGTATGGGACCTGGAAGACGCAAGGAATAATCCCTCATAAAGTCTATAATTACTTTCTTTTCATCAAGAAAAATATACAATCCATACAGCCAGGTTTTAGAACCTGGCTTTTTTTTCTTGATTTATTCGCAGTTCTTGTTAGATCTCCATTTTCAACCTGGTTTCCTCCAGGTCAAGCTCGTGTTCGAGTTTCCTTATTATTTCTTCACTTGCTTTACCGCTGCGGTGAAGGCCATCCAGTGTTGTTCTTTCAATGGCAATAAGGTCTATCTGCAATTGGGTATATTCATTAAAAATATTGCCTGCAAGGGTTTGTCCTTTGCCGAAATAATTTGCAGGCAGGTCGGTCTTTTGCAGCCGGTTATATTTCACTTCGTACTTGCTTTTGATATTGTGTAAAAGATCATCCTGTATCTGCGAAAGATTTTCTTCGATATGGGTAATGGTATTTGTTACCACGCTGGTGCGTACCTCGTATTCTTCTGCTGCAAAGGAATGCGGTTTTATCCCAAGTTTTCGAACGATCCATGGCAGTGTAAAACCAAGTAATACCAGTGTGGTCAATATCACGCAAAAAGTAATGTAGATGATGAGGTTACGGTAAGGAAAAGCCGAACCATCAGGTAACAGTAAAGGTATTGCCAGCGCCGCTGCCATGGATACCACTCCACGCATGCCGCCCCATGCGAAAACCATGAGTTGTTTGGAATCGAGGATCTCATTTTGCCTGATGTGTTTGCTCAGTATACGTGGCAGGAATGCGGCCGGTATCACCCATATGAACCTTACGAGGATCACGACAAGGCTTGTAACGATGCCATACAATACCAGAGAACTTGTAGGATAATCACTGATGCCCTGCATTACATTCCGCAGTTGTAAACCTATCAGTACAAAGATGAGGCCGTTGAGGATATAGATCAGCACCTGCCAGACAGCGTAAGCCATGATGCGGCTTTCGTGACTCAGTATTTTGGCTGATTGGAAAGAAAGATAGAGCCCTGTAGTAACCACAGCGATAACGCCGGAGAAATGAAAAGTTTCCGCCAGCAGGTAAGATGCAAATGGCGTAAGTAAGGTGAGCGTTACTTCTATGATAGGATCGCAAACAAATTTTTTATGCAGGAGGTACATACCATAGCCTATCAAAAGCCCGATGGCAATTCCTGCAACTACCATGATCAAAAAATTAAGGCCTGCTTCCCATGCAACAAAGTTTCCCGCTGTTATTGCGGTGAGTGCATATTTATAAGCAACAAGTCCGCTGGCATCATTCACCAGGCTTTCGCCTTCCAATATCGTAACAGTTCGTGGCTGCAATCCCAAACCCCTGGTAACAGTAGTTGCAGCAACTGCATCCGGTGGTGAAACAATGGCACCTATCAGGAATGCTACCGGCCAGCTAAGCCCGGGTATGAGCCAGTGCGCAGCAACAGCAACCAACAGCGTTGTAAAAAGCACGAGCCCTATTGCTGATAAACCAATAGGACGAAGGTTTGCTTTGAAATCGTGCCAGCTTGTATTCCATGCGGCCGCATATAAAAGCGGGGGTAGAAAAATGATGAATACCACATCAGGGGCAAGTTCTATTACCGGTAAGCCGGGAATCAGGCTGATGGCCACACCACTTAGTACCAGCGCTATGGGAAAAGGGAACCTGTATTTATTGCTGAGAATGCCAATAAAGGCAATACCGAATAATAATAGAACAATGACGACTGTATTCTCCATAAAAGTAAAAATAGGAGAAATTAAATAAATTAAGAATGCTGTATACCTTCAACTATTAACCACGGACTATGACACATGAACTTAGCTTACGCTTTCAATGTGATATTCCGTATTATTCATTACTGCAACCTCCCCTGCTTTTGATCCCATTAATTTTTGACCCAATGGAGATTGCGCTGATAATGCAACTACGGAAATATTCTCTATGCTGGCCTTACCCAGTGCAACACTCATAAAGAGCCATCCCCTGTTGGTTTTAATAAGGCTGCCGTTCACAACCATTGCTGCCGACAATGTTGGATCTATTTTTTCCAAAGCAGCCTTTTGCAAAAGTACTTCCTGCAACTGGGCTCTTGTATTTGCCTGTTCTATCTGTAACATCGCCAGGGCGGTCTCATGTTTATCACCCGCTGTACTTTTGGTTTCGTTGCTGCCGCTTTCTTTAAGATCGGCCAGTATCTTTTGTAACATCGCCTCCTTATCATGTATAACCTGCAGGTAGTGATCGTATATTTTTTGTTTGAGCTTCATCATTGTAAAAATAGCTATTCAATTATAATATACTCAATTCTGTGCTGTACCACTTACTTTTGCACGCACCGCCGTCCCGCATGACCCTGCGAGTGGGCAGCAAATAAAAAAACTATATGAAAGTAGAAGAACAACTGGTTTTGAGAAGCGGGAATAAATGTGAACTGTGTGATGCGGAGGGTACCCTCAAACTTTTTGAAGTACCGCCACAAAATGGCCTTTCAGCAGATACTTCTATAATGATCTGCTCAAAATGCCTTGCACAAATTGAAAAAAAAGAAGAGCTGGACAGCAAACACTGGAGTTGTTTAACCACATCTATGTGGAGCGGGGTTCCTGCCGTGCAGGTAACTGCATGGCGCATGCTCAACCGCCTTCGTAATGAAAGCTGGGCAGTGGAGAACCTCGATATGCTTTACCTTAGCGAGGAGAACCTTGCATGGGCCAAAACAACAGGCGATCATGAGAATGATGCAAGCGTTGACCTGCATAAAGACAGCAACGGGCATGTACTCCAAAACGGCGATTCAGTTGTGCTCATCAAGTCACTTGATGTAAAGGGCTCTACCCTCAATGCAAAAATGGGAACGGTTGTAAAGAATATCCGCGTGGTGGAAGACAATACTGAACAAATTGAAGGACGGGTTGAAGGACAACAGATCGTTATACTTACCAAATATGTGAGAAAGCAGCAGGGTTAGAAACTTTATTTCACTTTGTTACTATCAATAAGGTATTGTCCTACCAGTTCAGCTATTTTTTCATATCCTCTTTTATTAGGGTGACCGTCGTACCGGAAAAAATAACCTGACCTGTCTTCAAGACTCCTGAACGCATTCGTCAATTCAAAATAGGGAACAGCATTTTTTAAAGCAACAGACCTGTATAAGGAATCAATTTTATTATTCCTTTCAAAGAAAGTGTACAGGCTATCATCCGCTCCTGCTACCACTTTATGGCCGGTAAAATAATGAACAGGAAGGTTTAAAAAAATAAGGCCTGCATTATTTTTATTACAAAGCCCTTTTATGGCCCCGATGTCTTTGTTCATTTCAGCTACAGCGAACTGTGTTGCCGGGTGAGCAGGGTTATTAAAAGTAGACACCCTGTCGGGATGATTAATGATATAATACAGGTAACCCGGTGTAAGGTCTCCACTCCTGAGCATATTTTTTACAGCATCATCAAGCATATCATAACGGAGTTGCTGGGCAGGAGAAAAATTACTTATCATTGTTGCTACAGAATTTATCCAGGAGGCCTTCAAATTTATTTTTGCGGGTTTTTCGTTTTTTGTAACCGCAAGCATGTTCTTTATTGAACCCGAAAGAAATGTTTTTATGGCATATGCAATCTTCCTGCTGGTGGGTATTTTTTCTTTTATTCTTTCCCGGGGTGGAAATTTTTCTTCGTGTAACTGTGCAAGATCATCCAATTGGAGTACACCCAACAGTACCAGGTCAGGCTTTAATGCGGGGAGCAGTTTCTCCATATTCGTTCTATAGGTTGTGGAATACCTGCCCGGTTGCCCGCAATTAATGACCTCAATATGCTTAATTCCTCTGCGCTTTAAAAAAAGTTCCAGTTTTTTAGGCCAGCTCTCCTCAATATTCACCCCCCAGCCAAAGGTCCACGAATCTCCAACGCAAAGTACCCGGTAATTACCGGCTTTATCCGCACCGATCTCCCTATCCCTTAACCCCATAGCGTTGATCTCTGCTACATAGTCAAATTCTACAGTCTGGAACTTTATTTTACTCCGGGGTTCAAATAGCAAACCTGTTGTAAGGATCTTTGCTTTTTCAGTCCTGATGCCCATTCCAAGGGCTTTATCTGTCATTACGATCAGCGCAAATGCAATGCCTGCAATATCAATGAATAACAACATATTAGAGAGCCTGTTGCCTATTTTATTTACAGAGAAAAAGCAAAGGATGATGACTGCTCCGGCGAAAGCAAGCCAAAACAGGAAATGGATCAATTTTAATCCATAAACAGCCGTGTCGCTATAGATAAAATAAAAGCTAAGCGGGTTCCAGAATACCAGTGCCAGCACCATAAAAAAAAGGTGCATCCTGTTTTTTGATCTCATATAAGACAGTTGTACTGCAAAAGTTTAAGCGGTATATCTACAAATCGCAGAATATGAAAAAAGGATGGCTCTTACCAGCATCAATTAGCTAAAATGCAACTTTTTTTAGGGCAAGGGTTAAAATTGGAATGATTTGTGCGGTTTTATTTATTCCGTATCCTGGTAAACTGCTTTAAAGTTTAAAAATATCAGGCAATGGAAAATAAATACCACACCCTACAGACGATCTATGAACTGGTAAAAAATGACGCACACCCTACTTCAAGTGTCATTTATCCAAATGAGATCATTGTACGACAAAATTTCCCATGGGATGAGAGTGTAAAGCACCTTGATGAATTAAGATCAGAACACCTGATCCAAATCATCCAGCATTCCCCTGCTGTTATTTTAATTACCGAACTCGGTTTTCAATTTGTTCTTTCCGGCAATAAAGCTAAGCCAGGCAATTTTATGTATGCCGCCTGATAAAAAAAGGGGATGTAGAAACATCCCCCGTTAAGCAAATGAGAACTTTGTTCTCAAACTCTTTATTTCTTCATCCAGTTCTCAACAATATATTTTCCCAGTCCTCTTCCCATCTGGAGTCCTGCTTCGTTATCGGTCCGAAAATGAATGCCTGCATAAAATCTTGAATCCGCACAATCCTGTGCCATCTGGCGGAATTGTTTGGCATCGGCAGGAAAAAAATATTCCAATACGGCTGCTGATGTAGCAGCACCGGCGGCATGACCGGAGGGATAACCGGGAAACGGCGGTGTAGATATTATCGGCTTATAAGTACTATCGTACTGGTTTGGCCTAATTCCCCAATAG
>DATHEH010000134.1:0-8828 GCA_035318685.1 Ferruginibacter sp. | reverse complement strand
GCATGTCCGTTACTTCCTCAGGGCGCTCGTCGATGAGCACTACCATAAGGTAGACTTCAGGGTGATTTTTTGCGATGGCGTTTGCGATTTCTTTCAGCAACATCGTCTTACCCGTCTTTGGCTGGGCAACGATCAATCCACGTTGTCCTTTACCAATGGGAGTAAAAAGATCCATGATCCTTGTACTGTAATTATCTGCCTTGGTTGTAAGTTCTAATTTTTCAAAAGGGAAGAGCGGCGTTAAATAATCAAATGGCACACGGTCCCTTACTTCTTCGGGTGATTTGCCATTGATGGTTTCCACTTTTAATAAAGCGAAATATTTTTCACCTTCTTTTGGCGGGCGAACACTCCCATAAACCGTATCGCCTGTTTTTAATCCAAAAAGTTTTATCTGGCTTGGGGAAACATAAATATCATCGGGTGAGGACAAATAATTATAATCGCTGCTTCTTAAAAAGCCATAGCCATCGGGCATCATTTCCAAGACACCTTCGCCAAGTATCACGCCGTCAAATTCAATATTGAATGCCTGTTGCTGGTCCCTGCGCTGGTTGAATTGCTTGGCAGGCTGCTGTGAAGACTCTTCGTTCATTTCTGTTTCAGGCTGTTGCACATCTTCTTCCTGCAGCATTTGTGCTATTGCGGGGGGAATGGTACTTTGCTGGTCGGTAATGGGTTGAACGTCGTCGTCGTCCTCATCATCTTCTTCTTCCTGGATATGTTTTTTTATGGGCTTCTTTTCCGCTTCCGGTTTTTTTGCTTTTGCAGGGGCCGCTTCGGCTGAATCAGGGGCAGCTCCTTTAACGATACGCTTTCGCTTTGGCTTTTCTTCTTCGTTCTTTTTATCGGTACTCATAATAGATTGGTTTTCCAGGATCTTATTTATCAGATCCTGCTTAACAAGTTTTTTTGCGTTGGAAATATCAAATTGTTCAGCAATGTCTTGCAACTCAGGAACGAGCAGGTCGTTCAGTTGTGAAATATCGTACATAAAAAATGAAAATGATTTTCTTCAAAAATCCGGTCTTAAGTCTGAAATAGTAATTGAGAATTTATATTGGTGGAATATGAATCTCTGATGAAGTGATGCTTGAGGTCCCTCTCAGCCCGATTCCAATTCAAAAGTAGGGCTTTTTTAATAAAAAAGTAATTTTTTTAAACCTATTCTGCCTGAACCGGGCATTGATGCCCTGTTTGCACCTGTCTATAGTACGGCATTTTTTAATTGCCGGCCCGTCTCAAAGTCGCTGAGATTATCCAGTGTCGTTTGCGCTATCTGCACCAAAGCCTCTTCAGTAAAAAACCCCTGGTGGGAAGTAATGAGTACGTTGGGGAAACTCAATAAGCGCATAATAATATCATCCTGGATAATATTTTCAGAGAGATCGTTGAAGAACAGTGTTTCTTCCTGTTCATATACATCCAGTCCCAGGTACCCGATACGCCCTGTTTTCAGGGCCCTGATGGCATCGGCAGTATTGATGAGCGCACCACGGCTGGTATTGATCAGCATTACGCCTTCTTTCATCATGGCAATAGTATCCGCATTAATAATATGACGGGTTTGTTCATTTAAAGGACAATGCAAAGAGATGATATCAGCCTGTTGCAAAAGGTCGGTCAATGGTAAATACTGAACGCCCTTCTCTTCCATTCGTTTATTGGCGATAAGGTCAAATGCTAAAACTTTGCAGCCAAAACCGGTCATGATATCACAAAAGGCCTGTCCGATCCTGCCCGTACCAATAACGGCTACCGTTTTACCATAGAGGTCAAATCCCGCTAACCTTTCAAGTGAAAAATTACCTTCACGTACCCGGTTATATGCCTTATGTGTTTTACGGTTAAGTGTCAATATCAGTGCCATGGCGTGTTCTGCCACTGCGTGGGGAGAGTATGCCGGTACCCTTACTATTGAAATGCCATTTGCTTTGGCTGCCACAAGATCAACATTATTGAACCCCGCACAGCGAAGCGCCACAATTTTTATTCCCAGGGCAGCAAGTTCTTTTAATACCAGAGCATTTACCCGGTCATTTACAAACAAACAAACGGCATTGCATTCTTTGGCAAGACCAACTGTTTGTTCATTAAGGGGAACTTCAAAATACATGATCTCGTGAGTGCTGATATACCGGTCAAAAAATTCCCGGTCATAGGCTTTAGCGGAGAAGAAGGCGATTTTCATAGCCAAAGGTAGACAGAAATACAGCAGCGGGCTATTTGAACCACATAGACACATAGAATTACGCTTATTTCTACTGTTCGAACAGGCACACTTCGCATCATCTGTGTTCTATTCTTATCTTTGCCCCCCAATTATATTTCATATGTTCAATAACAGGATCAGGATCAAAGCACTTTTAACCAGTGAAAAAGCCAACTACCAGGCCACGGTGATGGGCTGGGTACGTACCTTTCGCAACAACCAGTTCATTGCCCTTAATGACGGCAGCAGTAATAATAATTTACAGGTAGTAGCTACTCTCGGTATGCTTGATGATGCCACCATGAAACGCATCACCACCGGTGCGTGTATAAAAGCCATTGGTGAAGTGATCCCTTCTTTGGGCAAGGGACAAAAAGTTGAATTAAAGGCAACGTCAATTGAAATACTCGGCGACAGTGATGCAGAAAAATTTCCCTTACAGCCAAAAAAACACAGCCTTGAATTTTTGCGTGAGATCGCTCACCTGCGTTTTCGTACCAATACATTCGGATCTGTATTCCGGGTAAGACATGCGCTTGCATTTGCCATCCATAAATTCTTTAATGATAAAGGATTTGTTTACCTGCATACACCCATCATTACCGCGAGTGATGCAGAGGGTGCGGGAGAAATGTTTAAAGTAACTTCTTTACCCCTTGATGGAACGGCGCCAAAGAATGATGACGGATCAATAAATTTCAAAGAAGATTTTTTTGGCCGCAGCACCAACCTTACCGTAAGCGGCCAGCTTGAAGGTGAGCTTGCAGCGATGGCTTTTAGTGACATTTATACTTTCGGGCCAACCTTCCGTGCAGAGAACAGTAATACCACGCGTCACCTTGCCGAGTTCTGGATGATAGAGCCGGAAGTTGCCTTCAATGATCTTGAAGACAATATGAACCTTGCCGAAGAGTTCATCAAGTACGTGATAAAGTATGCAATGGATAATAATAAGGAGGACCTGGAATTTTTAGCACAGCGGCTGGAAGAAGAAGAAAAGCAAAAGCCACAAACGGAAAGAGGTGAGATGGGGCTTTTGGAAAAACTAAGGTTTGTTGCAGATAATGATTTTGAAAGGTTAACCTATACAGAAGCCATTCAAATTTTAAAAGACAGCAACCATAATAAGAAAAAGAAATTTCAATACCTGATAGAAGGCTGGGGCACCGACCTTCAAAGTGAGCATGAACGTTATCTTGTAGAGAAGCATTTTAAAAAGCCCGTGATCCTTACTGATTATCCAAAAGAGATAAAATCTTTTTACATGCGCCAGAATGAAGACGGAAAGACCGTTGCCGCCATGGACATTTTAGCGCCTGGTATTGGCGAGATCGTGGGCGGTTCGCAAAGGGAAGAGCGCATGGACAAACTGACCGAACGCATGAAGGAAATGAATATCCCCGCTGAAGAATTATGGTGGTATTTGGAAACCAGGAAATTCGGCACCTGCCCCCACGCAGGCTTCGGGCTTGGCTTTGAGCGCCTGGTGCAGTTTGTAACGGGTATGGGAAATATTCGTGACGTAATTCCATTTCCGCGGTATCCGAAGAGTGCGGAATTCTAAATTAATTAAGAATTAAAAATTAAAAATTTTTTCAATTACGTACTCTGCGAAATTGCTAACGCTTCATGAGTTAAAGGAATTTTTAATTGTTAATTCTTAATTTTTATTCGTCCGGGCTGTTAGCTCAGTTGGTTCAGAGCATCACGTCGACAACGTGAGGGTCGCTGGTTCGAGCCCGGCACAGCCCACAGGGAATGATGAACAAGGGACAAGGAATGTCCAACTACGAAGTAAAGGGCTTTACGTTCAACTTTCAAGATTCCTTGTTCCTTATTCGATATTCAATTCAAACTCTTGCTTTATAATTATAGATACGATTCCGCATTCCTCACCGGCTGAATGGGTTTCCCCAGGTGTTCTCCCCATACTTTAGTAAATGCCGCACCGAAATAAAAAATGAGGGAAGAATAAAAAAGGAACAAAAGCAAAAACACTATCGAAGCCGAAGCGCCATACACTGCGCCAATATTACTGTGGAGCAGCAGCCATTTTAATACAACCACCCCTGCATTATATAAAAAGCTGGTCAGTAAACCGCCGCTAAGCGCAACCCGCCATTCGGGTTCACCGTCGGGCAGGTAACGGAACAATACGGAGAACCAGGTCCATACAATGATAATAGAAACCAATAATGCAATAGTACCATTCAGGTAAAACCCGGCAACGGGAAAAATGTTATCCAGGTAATTCCCAAAAACAACTTTTAAACTTTCTAATGCAATTGATGCCATGAACAACAGCCCGGTGAAGACGATGACCAATGTAGATTTCAACCTCGTCAGCATGGCCATTTTAAATTTCTTATTGCCCGATTTCTGTATTCTCCACACCTGGTTGAGTGAACTTTGTATCACTTTAAATAAGGTGGTAGCAACAAAGAGCATAAAGAAAACACCCGCAATGGCGAGGGGCATGTTGCTTGCCAGCCCGCGGAAACCTTTTAAAATTTCCACTACCTGGTCAACACTGCCTTCGCCAACAATATTACCCAGTTCCCTGAATAATTGTATACTTACCGCTCCCCTGTTAAATACCAGGCTAAGCAATTGTATCAACAGCAATAAAATGGGTGGGAGTGCGAAGGTTGTAAAAAATGCTGTCGCTCCCGCCAGGCGAAGCGGGTCATTTTTTACCAATACTTTATATGCCTTAACCAGTGCGTCGCCGAAATTTTTTATTTGGATCCCTATGCTCATTAAGTAGGTGTTGGTATTCTTGCAAGGTAGTTGGTTAATTAAAAATTAAGGATTTTTTCTGTTTAACTACCCCTGCAAAAAGGTAACGCTCGTATGAGTTGAAGGAATTTTTAATTCTTAATTTTTAATTTTAAATCCCTTCCACATCTCTTCCACTAACCCACCCTCTTTTACATCCTGCGCCAATTCCCAAAACATGATGCCTCCTGATTTTTTCCTTCTTATGTATTTTATTTTTTCCTGTATCGATCGCCGGTCATCAAAGGTTGCAAATAATTTTTGCGAAGCATTGTATTGGTAAGGCGCTTTTGCTTTTTCATCCCAGTAATATTTAAACCCGGATGTGTCGCTGAAATAATTTTTAAATTCTGAAAACGCTACTCCCCTTTTAAATGTACCCGGCTGGTACAAACCATTGTTTATGCCGGGCACATTTTCCCAAACCCTGCCGTAAAAAGCAGCGCCGATGATGAGTTTGTTTGCCGGTATCTTTTTATCCAGCAGCCAGTCCACACAGTTGCTTGTTGACTCCTGCCCGGGGCGGTAACCATGCAGTGGCGTGTGGTGGCCCGTTACGGTTGCATAACCGCCAACAAGGTCATAGGTCATCAGGTTCACAAAATCAACCAGTGGTATCACAGCATCCCAGTTAACAGACTCTTCCAGGTATTTTATAAAACCGCCTGCCGCAAAAGTTAAGAGGTAGTCATGGCCCATTTCCTCCCGCAGTGTTTTTATCAATTGGGTAAAATTATTCTTATCTGCTGCGTCATACTTATGGCCGGGAAATCCTTCAATGGCCGGGTATTCCCAATCCAGGTCAAGGCCGTCAATGCCGTACTGTTTAAAAAGCGCAACCGTTGTTTTGGCAAAGTTTTGCCGGTGTGTTGCAGATGCAAAGAGGTCACTGCAGGGCGCACATCCGCTCCATCCGCCAATAGAAACCATGATCTTTAATTGCGGTTGATCTTTCTTTAAAGCAACCAGTTGCTCCAAAGACCTCCGCTGGTCATCATTATGAAAAGTAAGTGTATCGTTTTGGATCTTTAAAAAGCTGTAAATGATATGGGTGAGTTTATTAATGGGGTATTGTTTGATAGTTGATGCGTTGCCGGTGGTATAGGCTATGATCTTGTATGGTTGTTGTGCTGATAGGAATATTGATAAAAGAAGAAAGATCGGAAGGAATGTTTTTTTCATGTATTCAAGTTAGATAAATTGTTATTTACTTTTTGCCTCTTCTTCTAAGTCTCTGTAAAAATTTGTTACCAGCCGTAAACAGCTGGTATCTTTAGATCCAATCAAAATCCTAATTTTACAACATGAAAAAAATAACGCTTCTGTTATTAGCAATGTTGCCGGTTTACTTTCTTACCGCCCAGACTCCTGCATTTGCAGACAGCAGCCTCATCATCTCCCTCAACCAGCAAATAGACAACCATGTGGTTCAGCAAAGCGGCACCGCTTTGGAAAAATTGTATGCAGCAGATTTTGTTTTCAGCCATGGCTCCGGCCGGGTAGAAGGAAAGGAGGGTTGGCTGAGGTCTGTAGCGAAAGGAGGTTTCCTGTTGCGGCAGCACGATTCGGTGGTTGTTGAATTGCATCCCGGCCTTGCTATTGTAAAGGGTAAGCTTTCGGTACAAAAAAAGAACAGGGATAAAACAGACCGCTACTACCTTAAATACATACGGGTATATGCTTACCGGAACAATGCCTGGCAAATGATATCGCATATTACCACGTCGGAATACCATGAGCCGATTTGAAAATTTGAAGATGAGGTAACACTCCACGCAAATCCATAACTCCATCTCTTTCAACCATCATTGTAGCCTTTTTTTAAAATTTCAATTTTTTTGTCACAACTTCCCGGGAACGATCCTGTGAGCATTTTTCGGTTTTTTCATTTTTTTGCCACAGCCAGCTGATCTTGAGACCTAAAGATGGACATCCATAGAAAGCATCACCAAATCGCTCTGTGTATAACTACCTATTACTGAACCTGAATTATTCCTTAAATTTTCAAACAAATAAAATTCACTGCCATGGACAAAATGGAAAAGAAACGCCTTTTGGAAAAAATGCTCCGGGAACTGGAAGACATTTTGAACAGCCAGACCTCGCTCTTAAAAAAGATCTCGCAGCTGGAAGCAGAGAACATTAATGTGGGTAACAGTGTGCTGGAAAAGCGCCTGCCCGACATTCATGAAAAAGTTGATGCCGGCATCACGGAGATAGGACAGGTGATGGAAGAGTTTACCGTTTCGAAAGACAAGTTCATAAAAGATAATAAACTGGATGAGGCGCTGCCGGAAGGGGGCACCTAATTTGAAGATTGATGATTGGGGAGTCACCAGTAGCGGAATCTTCAAATCACCAAATCATCAAATGGTTTCTTATATTTACCATCACTAAACTCATTTCAAAATGGCAACAGAAAAAAACAACACAGCAACGGACACAGAAAAACCACTTTTAAATAAGATCGCAGGAGAGGTTGGAACCATCGCAGGAAAAATAGCCGGTACCAAAGATAACCTGGTGCAGATGGCAGGGAGTGCCATTGATACGGTTAAGTCAACCATAACCAATATTACCGCTAAGAAGCCTGCAGCAAAAAAAGCCGTGAAGGCTGTAGCAAAGAAAGTAGTTAAGAAGGCTGCTGCTGCAAAAAGAACGGTAAAGAAGGCAGTAAAGAAAGCAGTAAAAAAAGCAGCTCCGGCAAAAAAAGCACTAAAGAAAGCCGTGAAAAAAGTTGCGCCTGCGAAAAAAGCAGCAAAGAAGACCGCAAAGAAAGCGATAAGGAAAGTGGTTAAAAAAGCAGCCCCGGCAAAAAGAACAATAAAGAGAGCTGCGAAGAAAGCAGTAAAAAAAGTTACACGCAAAAAGTAAGAACCGCATTATTCTTTAATACCGCCTGGTTTATAACGGGCGGTATATTTATTTATACACGATATGGAAAAGGCTTATATCATTTCCCCCTTGCAGCCATCAGCATTCCTTACCGGATGCCATTGCAGAAGCGCATGCGGGTAAGCCCCTGGATATCTATGAACATTTACCCCCTGAGCTGATCGATAAGGCTACAACACTTTATGGGGCACGAACCCCGGGGTTCAGGGGATATGTTCTTAAACGCCGTTGGCCACAAACCAGGCGGCGGTATCCTTCAACACGATGTGCCCTATGCTCCTATGTGGATCAAACTCCTTAACTCTCCGTTTTTATATTACCTTTATTCAACCAAAACTACTGCAGACTTTCATGAACAACCTCGCCCTTCGCACCATCGTACTCATACTGCATGCCCTGCTGAATTTTATCGTCATTAGCTATATCCTCGATTATGATATCACCGGTAGCTGGATGCGCATGATATTATTTGCCCTGCTGTTCATTACGCTGTTGTATTTTTTTGTACGCCATATTATCTATTATGCTCAATTTGTAAAATCTAAATAAAATGATATCTGCAATTCTTTTTGTAATGGCCTTCCTGCTGTCAGGACTGGCATTAGGTGTTTTTAAAAAACAAACCTATGTTAACGAGAACAACAGGTTCCGCATAGCGGGTATCATCAGGGCCATCAGTGCATTCTTTATTGCACTGGTTGTAGTGGTGATCAATCCTGTTGATATAGAAAGGATCGACGCAGGCCATGTGGGCATCAAAGTGAGTAATGTTGGCGACAACCGTGGCGTTGGCAGAACAGAATATGTTACCGGCTGGGTATTGTATAATTCCTGGATCTCCCGCATTTATGAATTTCCCATTCACCAGCAGCATATAGATTATGAGGCAGCCGACATTGTTACACGAGGCGGTTTCCGGGCCACCATCAAACCCTCCTTCAAC
>DATHEH010000133.1:0-7589 GCA_035318685.1 Ferruginibacter sp. | reverse complement strand
ATCAGGCGCTGCCTGCATTATATATCAGAGATCACGGGCGATATTTCTAATGAGAACGTGTTGGATTATATTTTTTCAAAATTCTGTATCGGAAAGTAATCAGCTTTTCTTGGTTTCACAAATACTTATTCTTGTTGATTTTAACATAAGAACTAACCATCCTTACCTTGCCTGTGAAATTTTTGCCACCAGTGCTGCTGAAGCCATGTCTGCATAAATGCTGAATGCGTTTACTAAGAGACCTTTCAGATCATTTTGTGTTGATGAAATGGCATACAAAATACCCTCATTTTCCACATCAGACATTTCCTGGAAACGATGCACTTCGTTAATTTCAAACTCGTCGGGTTGAAACTGGATCCTGTTCTCAACGCACTCAATACAATCTCTTTTTATATTAAAATTGAAAGTGTAACCTCGTTTTGCCAGGCCATTTATTGCATCGATAAGGTTAGAATAATGTTGCATATTTTTTGTTTAAGATTTTATTAGATCAATGCTGTGTCAACAGCAATTGTATTTGTCAGTATTTTATGTATGGGGCATGCATTCGCCACAATAAATAGCCTGTGCCTTTGTGTTTCATCCAGGTTACCTTCAAATTGTAGCCTCCTGTTAAAAATGGTCTTGCCTTCTTCTTCAATAAGCTCAATTTGAACATGTACGTTATTTAGGTCCCATGCTTTACGGGTGCAATACATCCTTACTGTGGCATTGGTACAGGCTGCCAAAGCAGCCGCGAGCAATTCTTTTGGCGAGAAGCCTTTATCCTGTCCGCCTTTTCCTATCGGTTCATCTGCCATTACAATATTTGCTGTAGGTGATTGTATTTCTATCAAATAATTTTCTTTGCCATTATTGGCTGTAACTTTTGCCATGATCTTTACATTTTGTTCATCGTTGGATAAGGGACAAGTTCTGTTTTCGCCCCCTTTTATTTTATAAAATGCCAGTACTTCCTTTGTTTCTTACCGAAATATGTCTGGTGTAGGATTAAAATTTTTCACTAAATGATTTGACAGTGTACTTACTCAACCCGCTCTGTAACTGGATCCGGCTGTTCTCCTAAAAATTCAACCCATGCTTTTTTCATACAAGGATAATTTTTCGCCGCTTCAACGAGATCCAGGAATGCCACCAGGTTTATTTCAAACCTTTTTGCAAGAGTTTCATCGGCAATAGCCCCTTCCGGTGTAAATGCCTTATGCGCTGTTGCCAATGAGAACATATTCGGGAAAACATTTGCACCAAGATGTTCTAACGGCATTCTTAAAGACCAAAGGGCCTTATTGGCGCCACCCATTGAAGGGGAAGCTGACATGAGCAAAGCATGACGTTCATTAAAAGGTTGCGGACGAAATCGCGAAACCCAGTCAATAGCATTTTTCAAAAATCCAGGCATTGAACCATTATATTCAGGAGATGAAATAACGAAGGCATCGTTTTCCAAAATGCGTTTTCTGAATTCTTCTGCCCCTGCCGGATGAAAATTAGCTGCTTCCAGATCATGGTTAAAGGAAGGACAATCAAAGTCACTCATGTTTGCAAAGTCAACTATGCCACCATTTTTTTCAATGACGGATGCAGCTAACCTGGCTAAACTTGTATTCAGCGAACCTCTTCGTAAAGATGCGGAAAAAACAAGGATGCGTAATGGCTCCTGTTTATTATTTTGGTTATGTTCTTTTTGCATAGCTTTTAAATTAATTTAAGATTCGTTTATAATAACCTGCACAGTGCTATGTTCAAGCCTGTAGTATAAATTAATATTTGTTTTAATTGGGTACCAATCGTAAAGCAACACTTCCAGCGGGTGCCATAAGGCAACCCAGCCGAAAATAATAAAGGATTCACGAATAAATTGTACAAGCCTGTTATCCGGTGCAAGATGCAAAGCGATTTCTGTGAGTAAAAATATTACAGCAAGCAAGCCCAATGCAATGAAAAGTATTCTCCACCCATATTGCAAGGTGCGTTTATACTTTTTTTGTGACTGCTCCCTGCGATAACAAAAATGCCTGTGTATGGCAGGAATTATATCATCTTTGTGTTTAACTTCTGACAATGCAAGATGTACTTTCATATTAATTGCAGCTCTACGGGGCAGCGCTTCGGCTTCTTCAACAATGAATTCTTCAGCATCAGTTTTGAGCGTTCTCTTACGAAAAAGTGAACCAGGTGAGCGGAGCAATTCATTTATGTTCAGTAATTGAAGTTTTATTTCTGATGTACCATTCATATCCTGATTTTCAAATTTTTTATTGCTTGTAATTTTCAACAACCTTTGGCGGGACGGATGTTTGCATCATCAGGATTTTAACCTGCATACTTCGGTGCATCAAAATTGACCTTTTTTTACCAGGTGTAAATCTAAAATACCTGTATAAAAAATCAACATTCATCAGTGTACCTCCTGCTATGGCTGTGATATGATGTATGCCTGTGATGAGCTTTTTCATTTTTATTGTTTTATTTTGTTCTGCTTAACCGTTTATTTTCATTACACAATATCCTTGGTTGGTTCTGTCTCATCAGGCAGATAATGCTCGTGTGTTTTTACAGGAGCTGATTTTTGCTTGCTCATTCGCATTTGGAAAAAATTCACCAGCATAGCAAAAGCCATTGAAAAATAAATATATCCTTTGGGTATATGAAACTCTAAGCCTTCACCAATTAGCGAAACGCCGATCAACAACAAAAAACTCAACGCAAGTATTTTAAAGGACGGGTGTTTGTTTACGAAATTACTTATCGGCTCTGCTGCAACTAACATAACAATTACACTTACCACTACTGCTGTATACATGATCCATAGCTCATCTACCATACCTACAGCCGTTATAATGCTGTCTACAGAAAATACCAGGTCAAGTATTAGTATCTGACCAATAGCACTGGCAAAAGTAGTTATCTTGATGTTTTTAGATGTGTCTCCTTCCTCGCCTTCCATTTTATGATGGATTTCTTTTGAACTTTTATATAGCAAGAACAATCCACCGGCTATCAGGATTAGGTCTTTCCAGGATATGCCCATTGAATATATAGTGAAAAGGGTTCCCTCTAATTTAAGAATGAAAGAAATGATAGTTAACAGTAAAAGGCGCATTACCATAGCCAAAATAAGTCCAAACCGCTTTCCTTTTTTTTGCTGATGTGCTGGCAATCGTGCAGTAACTATTGAGATAAAAATAATGTTGTCAATACCTAAAACAACTTCTAAAAGTATTAAGGTTAATAGGGCTATTATTAGTTCCATTATTAAAATTTATTTACATGAGCTGAGATATTAACTTGCAGGTAGTGTAATACATTTCAATTTGCAGCTCCGGTAATGATGATGGCTTTATTTTCTAAATTTTTCATCTTAATTATTTTAAATGGTTAATAATAATTTGATAGACGAATTACCTATTTACAAATATCTCAAAATAAGACAGAAAGAAGTACAACTTACATTATGCAAAAATGATGGTGAAGATGTACATCAGCAAATTGACCAAAAGCACCATTGCATACAACCCATTCGTACGCCCTTTGTTTAATGAAAGCATAACCGTAAATACAGACAGTCCAAGCAAAATCATGGATTTCCTGTCCACACCAAGAACAAGCGGCAAATCCATTACTGTACAAATGATTGCTACTGTAGGTATGCTAAGCCCGATACTGGCCAGTGCCGAGCCCAAAGCAAGGTTAATGCTGGTCTGATACTGGTTACGCCTGGCAGCACGAACTGCAGCTATGCCTTCCGGCAATAGAATGACTGCAGCAATAGCTACTCCCACCAAAGCGGTTGGCAATCCGGCATCCACTACAGCGTCTTCAATTACCGGAGAAAGTTTCTTGGCCAGGAAAACAACCACAGCTAAACAAACAAGCAACAGGATCAAACTAGTTACGGCTTCTGTACGTGTAACGGCTTTTTCTTCGCCGGTGGCTTCTGTCAGAAAATATTTGCGGTGCCGCACCGTTTGTGTAAATATAAAGGAGCCGTATATGACCACACAACAAATACCAACGGCAATAAGCTGTGGCGTACTGTAAGCGGGGCCAGCAACAGTTGTTGTAAAATTTGGCAATACCAGGGCGAGTACCAGAATGGATACCAGGCTTACCAAAGCAATCGTTACACTTTTGGTTTCAAAAACCTGTTCTTTGAATTTCAAAGCGCCAACAAGCATACTAATACCCAGGATGCCGTTGAGAATAATCATCACGGCTGCAAAAAGTGTATCCCGGGCATAGGTGTCTGCACCAACACCTCCCGTCAACATAAGCGATACAATAATAGAAGCTTCCAGCACTGTTACCGCAAGAGCCAAAATAATGGTACCGTATGGCTCGCCCACTTTGTGCGCCACCACTTCAGCATGATGGACTGCCGAAAGCACAGCAGCAATTAAAACGCCGATAGCCAACAGGTTGACGAAAAGGCTGTTGCCAATTGGAGCCAGCAGGTAAAAAACCACTGCAATAACCGGTGCTATATAAGTCCACTGAAATAATTTTTTCATAAAGAGATCTTTGAAAAATAAGCACAAAGAAGACCATCCAATATAGTCATAAAATCGGTGATGGTCAATCTTTGGGTGAAAAACGTAGCCAGTGGAAATGGCTATGTCCTGCACCTGTCAAATTTCAAAGCAATAGTTACTTCGGCATTAGTGAATTTAAAATGCATTACAGCGCAGTAAGCCCACCATAAATTATTAATTCGATACCCGTCATGAAAGAAGATTCGTCAGTGGCCAGGAATAAAACGCCATAAGCGATTTCGTCAAGCCGGGCACTATAACACATGGCTTTCTGTGTTCCTTAAAAAATCCCAATACTGCCTGACTCCAAACTTGAAAATGCTTATACATTTCCATAAATATTCGATTCACCGCCATCTATTGCAATAGTCTGCCCATTTAGATAGGACGCATCTTCACTTAAAAGAAACACTACCACTTTAGCTACTTCATGCGGTAACCCCAATCGTTTGGCCGGGTTGCGTTGTGCATATGCTGTTTCGGCAGCTTTGGGGTTATCGGGGTTTACCTGTTTAAAGGCTTCCGCAACCATCGGCGTTAAAATTGCCCCGGGTGCAATGGCGTTTGTATTGATGCCATGCCGCCCGTATTCAAGAGCGGCATTTTTTGTCATACCGGAAACAGCATGTTTACTTGCAACATAAGGAACCTGGTTGAGTACACCGCGAATACCGCCAACAGAAGCAACGTTAACGATCCGTCCATACTTTTGCTCCTGCATCACCGGAATAACATAACGCATTCCATAGTAAACACCCATCAGGTTTATATCTATCACCTTTTTAAAAATGTTTACATCATACTCAGTCATGCCGGCCTGTTTCCCCTCAATTCCTGCATTGTTGTATAAACCATCAATGCGACCAAAGGCTTTTACTGTTTCATTCACATAATTTTTTACGGCTTCTTCATTTGAAACATCGGCGACAACTGTAATAATTTTTGCATCTGGAAATTCTTTACTCAGTTCCGTTTTTGCATCGTTTAAACTTTTGTCATTATAGTCAACCAACACAAGGCTTGCACCTTTTGAAGCTAATTCTTTTGCTGCTGCATATCCAAGTCCCATACCGGCACCTGTGATAATGATTACTTTATTTTTCATTGTCTTATGTTTTTAAAATTGTTTTTACCTTCGCAGAGTCTCCTGACTCGGGGACTCTGCGGGGGAGATATATTATTTCAAGAATTCAGGATTTGCATATGTTGGATTTGGATACATATATACGCCTTTTCCGTTTGCTTTGCCCATTTTTCCTTTATCCAGGTATTCAGTTTTTAACCATCCGGCAACCCTCGCAGAAACCTCATCCCCTGCTTCTCCATATGCCTTGTATAAATTATAGGGTGTGTTAGGCCCGATGATATCCAGGAATGCAAACGGACCAAGCGGAGCACCAGTTGAAATCATCCAGGTCTTATCAACTATTTCGGGATCTGCAACCCCATCTACAACCAATTGCATACTAGCCTTTAAATGAGGAACCAAAAGGGTGTTTAAAACATAGCCAGGTTGCTCTTTATGAATCGGGATCGGAACCATCGCAAGAGCTTTTGCAAACTCAATTACTTCTTCAAATACTTCTGTGGAAGTACCATCATGTTTCATGATCTCAGCAATATTAAGTTTCCAGATTTCGTTAGCAAAATGTAAATGCAGGTATTTTTCCGGGCGATCTGTAAAACTTACAATCTGACTTGGTATCATGGTAGATGAGTTAGAAGCGAAAATTGTTTCTGCTTTCGCCACTTTTGATAATTCTTTATAGAAGTTTTGCTTTATGCCGAGCAATTCAGGAACTGCTTCGATTACTAAATCAGCGTTCTCCACCGCTTTAGCCAAATCAGTATGTAAGGAAATGCGATTGTACGCTGCATCAACTTCTTCTTTCGTACCATAACTATCTTCCTGGTATCGTTCTTTTAAAACGTTAAATCTTTCTTTCGCCTTCTCTAATGCTTCAGCATTAATATCGTAAGCTGAAACCTTAAACCCTTTAAATGCTGTTTGAAAAGCGATTTGGCTGCCTAAAACTCCCGTTCCGGCAACGGTTACATTTTTAATTTTCATAAAATTTATTTTTTAAATGATCAATTTATTTTGATAGAACAAAGTTACCCTGAGCAATCTCCTTAAGCATTGACTTAAAGCAACAAATGTCATTGATAAATGTCATCTTGGGCATTTGCCGCTGAATAATTTCAAAAATCCGGGCGTTGGTTTATGGTTATTTGTTGGCATACCATGAATTTTATTGTAATTAAAACCTGTTTAATTTATCCGGTTATCATTACCCGATCATTACCGAAGTCATCGTCAATGATCCCGCTACTGCTTTATCATTAAAAAAAGAAATGTTGTCCTTATCCTCTTTCAATCCTAAAGTATACAACAAGGGCAGATAATGCTCTGGTGTTGGAATAGCGAGCATAGCCTCTTTACCCAAACTTTCATAATTGATCAATGGCTTATGATCGCCGGTACTGATCAGATTTTTAAACCTGTCATTCATTTGCAATGCCCAGTCATATCCGTAACCGGGTTCTTTCATTTTATCCCAGGCTACCATGCGCAGGTTGTGTACCATATTGCCGCTTCCAATGATCAGTACAGCTTTCTTTCTTAACTCGTATAATTCTTTGGCAAGATCATAATGATATTGCGGCCCTTTAGTGTAATCAATACTTAATTGCAATACAGGAATTTTTGCATCCGGGTACATGTGTCTTACCACTGTCCAGGTGCCATGATCGAGACCCCAGTCGTGGTCCAATTCTACTTTAGCGGAATGGATCAATGAAGCAGTTTCCTTTGCCAAAACTGCATTGCCGGGAGCTTTGTATTGTACGTCAAAAAGTTCCTGCGGAAAACCACCAAAATCATGGATGGTCTTCGGGAAATCCATTGCCGTTATCTTTGTTCCCTTGCTGAACCAGTGTGCCGAAACTACGAGCACCGCTGCCGGTGTGGGGATCTCTTTGGCCATCTGAGTCCATCGCTGACTGAATTCATTGTCTTCAATGCCATTCATCGGCGAACCATGGCCGATGAAC
>DATHEH010000132.1:0-3851 GCA_035318685.1 Ferruginibacter sp. | reverse complement strand
CCTTGCACCTGCGCCTGTACCAACGTTACCGGCGATCACCTGTACATCTTTATAGGTCTTTTTAATTTCTTTTAATGCACCGATCACACCTTTTGTATGACCATGAGCGCTATCCAGGCAAATAACATCAACACCCACCTTGTATAGCGCTTCAACCCTTTGCATGGTATCGCTGGTTATGCCAACGCCTGCACCAACCAATAGCCTGCCGAAAGAATCTTTCACTGCATGGGGATGTGATTTCAATTTTAAAATGTCGCTGAAGGTTACCAGGCCAATTAATTTTCCTGACTTATTTACAACAGGTAATTTTTCGATCTTATTTTTCTTAAAGATCAGCTCTGCTTTTTTAAGGTCGGTTCCTTCCGGTGCAGTAATGAGGTTGTCTTTTGTCATTACCGTACTCACTTTCTCTTTATAATGCGTTTCAAAACGAAGGTCACGGTTGGTGAGTATGCCTACCAATTTATGGTTGGCATCTACAATAGGAATGCCGCCGATCTTATTTTCTTTCATCAGGCGGAGTGCTTCACCGATGGTTGCATCGGGGCGCAGCGTTACGGGGTCAAGTATCAAACCGTTCTCACTTCGTTTTACCTTACGCACCTGGTCGGCCTGCTGGTCAATGCTCATGTTCTTGTGTAAAATGCCCAATCCGCCTTCCCGGGCAAGGGCAATGGCCAATGCGGCTTCGGTAACAGTATCCATTGCTGCGCTGAGCAGGGGCACATGGAGCGTTATGGTTTTGGTGAGTTGTGTGCTGATATCTACCTCCCGTGGTAATATCTGGGAATAGGCAGGCATAAGTAAAACGTCATCGAACGTTAAGCCTTCGCCGTAAAATTTTTTGGAGTTGCTTTTAGCTGCGGGGTTATTTATTGTTGCCATAGGCAAAGGTAGGGCAGCGGAATTAAAAATTAAAAATTAAAATCAGGCAAGCTTATACAGTTTTCCGGGCAAGGATAAAACAACATTCTGCATTTCCAGCATAAGTAAGGCGGTTGCTACAGCGCTGCTGCTGAGCCCGCTTTTAAAATACAATTCATCTATTTGAATGCCATCCTGTTGTCGGAGAATGTCTACTACGATCTTTTCATCAGGTAAGAGTTCAATGAATAATTCCCTTTGCTTTTTTGGTGAAGGTTTAGGCGCAGGCTTCCAGTTCATCAATTCCAAAAAGTCATCCGCAGAATTTACCAGTGCGGCTTTATTGTTTTTGATAAGATAATTGCAGCCCTCACTTTTTGCATCATTGGTGCGGCCGGGAATGGCAAACACATCTTTATTATAGCCATTTCCTAATTCTGCGGTAATTAAAGACCCCCCTTTTTTTCCGCTCTCCATTACAACGATGGCATCGCTGATTCCGGCAACGATGCGGTTTCGCTTGGGAAAATTTTGTTTATCCGGGGTTGTGTTGCTGGTAAAGTCAGTGAGCAGGCCGCCCTGTTCAACCATTTGTTTGGCCAGGGTTTTATTTTGCTGGGGATAGATCCTGTCGAGTCCGTGCGCAAGCACGCCAACGGTTTGTAAATTCTTTTTCAGCGATGCTTTGTGTGCGATAGTATCAATACCAAATGCAAGGCCGCTTACTATTAGAATATTTTCTGCGCTTAATGCTTCAATGAAATCTTCACAGACCATTTTCCCGTATTCCGAATTATTGCGGGTGCCAACAATAGAAATGATACGTGATGCATTGAGGTCTGCATTGCCCCGAAAATATAATAATGCCGGGCTGTCGAAACAATTCAATAGCCGCTTCGGGTATTTTGGATCGGTGATGAAGAGCGGGGTTATCTTATATTTTTCAATGAACCTTAATTCTTCTTCCGAAACGGAGAGGTCTGTAAAGTTTTTTATGGCGGCTGCCCTTATCGTTCCAATGCCTTCAATGTTTTCCAGTTCTTTTTTCTTTGCTTTAAAAATGGATTGGGCATTACCATACATGCCAATGAGTGTTTTGGCGTGCACATCGCCAATATTCGGAACCAGGGTCAGGGCTACCTGGTAAAGCAGGTCGTTGGTCATGGGGGTACGATTGTGTGACCAACAAAATAAGGAAAAAGATCAATTACTGATAACAGAAAGTTCTGTTCGTCTGTTGAGGGATTTCCCCGCTTCTGTATTGTTATCGGCTATAGGTTTGGTTGCCCCAAAGCCTTTGTAAGTAAGTCTTTGCTGGGTGATCCCTTTGCTTAATAAATAGGTCACAACTGCTTTCGCCCGGTTGTCGGAAAGCAGGAGGTTGTCTTTAGCCTGGCCTACATTGTCCGTATGCCCATCTATCTGGATCTTTAATTTGGGGTTGTCTTTCAGGAGCATAACCAGTTTGTCAAGTTCGCCTGTTGATTCCGGTTCCAGGTCGAATTTTCTACTGTCAAAAAAAATATTCTTGAGCACGATCATGGCGCCAGGTTCGATGGGTTGCAATGGAATGTTCACGGTAAAAACAGAATCCCTGGTATTACCACGAAGTGAAAAATTATCAGAATAAAATAAATAGCCTTTGCGGTTCACGTTAAATGCATAATCTTTTCCAACAGGTAATGTTACAAGATAATTCCCATCCTCATCAGTCTGTATCCTGCTTTTTACACTACGGCTCTTCAGGTCCGTTAGTTCAACTGCAGAAGGCAAACCCGCACCGGTCTTTTTATCAAATACTTTTCCTTTTACCCACAATGTTCTCAATGGCCGCATGTCTTCCCTTAGCTGGAAAGTATAAAGGTCCAGGCCTCCTTTTGTATCACCGCGGTCACTGGCATAATAAGCTGTTTTGCCATCTGCTGCAACGATCAGTGATCCTTCATCATCAATGGTATTAACGGGATAGCCAAGATTCTCAGCAACAACCCAGGTACTGTCAGATACTTTTTTACTAAAAAAAAGGTCTGTCATTCCGTACCCTGTGTGCCCGTTGCTGTTGAAGTAGAGTGTTTCATTATCGGCATGCATGAAGGGGCAACTCTCATCCCCACTCGTATTAACAGCCTCGCCCAGGTTTTCCGGGCGGCTCCACCTTCCCGTTGGTAATCGGTGTGTTACCCATATATCCCTGCCGCCAAATCCACCGGCCTGGCTGCTGGCAAAATAAAGGTCTTTCTTATCAGGTGATAAAGAAGGGGAGGACTCCCAGAAATCCGTATTTACCATCGGCCCGAGGTTTCGCGGTTCACTCCATCCTGTGTTTGTTCGCACAGAAAAATAAAGATCGCAACTGCCCACGCCTTCGGGGTAATTGCAACCGGTAAAGACCAATAGCTGGCCATCCTGTGAAATGTTCTGGGCGCCTTCATTGAAATTGGTATTTACTTTCCCGCCAATGGGTTTTGCCGTGCCCCATTTACCATCAATGAAATTACTCTCATAAAAATCCTCGTCACTATTTATACGCCTTGTGAAGATCATCTTGCTGCCATCAATGGTCAGTGAGGGAAAATATTCCAGGGCTGTTGAATTGATATTTTCGCCCATGTTCTGCGGAGAAAATACATAATCTTTTAAAGGATGTTTTTTCTCATGATCAACTGCAAATACGTAAGTTGATTTACGATAATTACCCGCCCTGATGCTTTGCGGGTTGAGTGTTGGGTTGTCTAAAAATTCATTCACTGCATTTAATGCCTCCAGGAACTTTCCTGTGCCTGCAAGTGAAATGGAATAGGGAAGTAAATATGTTTTGGCATACACGCGGTCCATTTGCATGCCGGTCTCAAAATCCTTTACGGATGCTGTATAGTTTTTTAAATTGGCATATATGCCGGCCCTGGATAAAAAAGCATCAACAAACTTTGGTTCAATGGCAATGGCCTGGCTGATGTGTTGAATGGCGGCCTCATATTTACCAT
>DATHEH010000131.1:0-16130 GCA_035318685.1 Ferruginibacter sp. | reverse complement strand
TTGCCCGCTTTTGCTAAAATAGCTTGATGTCGGTTATCTAAAAAATTGCCCCCTGTGGCTCGCAGCTTCCTCTTACTCCTCCTGCATTTTAATATTATACCCCTTTAGGAATATGGCACCAAGATTTCTATACGGTGGGATATAACTTTCCCAGGTCTCTCTCACCGCTTTATTTTGATCAGCAGCGAATAATTTTGTAAGTGCATCCCACATATT
This sequence comes from Ferruginibacter sp., assembly GCA_035318685.1. GTDB lineage: Bacteria > Bacteroidota > Bacteroidia > Chitinophagales > Chitinophagaceae > Ferruginibacter. The sequence goes on along the minus strand of DATHEH010000131.1, from coordinate 15,914 downwards.
CTTCCATACCAGTTTATTTCCAGATTCGAATGTCTGGTTCAGGTAATTGAGGATAGGCCTGTTAATGTCGCCGGCACCGATCTCTTTCGTGGAAATGATATGTGCATCGGGGTTGATATCGATGATGTCATTTAAGTTCTTGTACCCCCCACATGAACCCAGCATAACCACTTTAGCATTACCCGCCATGCGCCTGATGGTTCGGGGAAGCCAGTAGCTATGCCCGCGATGTACCACCACAGCGGGTTGCAGCCCGTTCTCTGCCAGGTAATTATTTAAATGTATCTGAGCGCTGTCATCAAGGTTGGCATCATTATCCAGCGGACGGTTTGCGTAGATCCATACATTTCCTTTCAATGACCTTATCTCGTACCATTCCTTGCCCGGCGTTATTTTCCATTCTTTTGGTGAGAAAGAACTGATAAAAGAAGGGAAAAATGCTTTGCCATCCTCGTCTCCATACCAATATACCTGTTGCACGATCCTGCCGCTGTCGTCACGCATATCCTTATTCTCTATTTCATAGATAGAAGGAATGCCCAGGATACTGGTAAGGTCTATTTTCTTTGTGCTGTCTGCAGATAAGAAAATTGATTTCAATAAACCATAGATGGTCTTGCCACGGTTATTATTATTTTGAATGCTGGTCTTTTCATTTTGAATTACATAACCCAGGATGGCGTTCTGTAATTTTTTATCATTGATACTGCTGTAGGAGTCCGCCACGTCAACCGCGTCTTCCAGGTTACCTGTATTATCGAGGTTAGCAATAAAGCCACGCATTAATGTTTCCGATGCACTGTTGGGCATGAATTTTAAAAAGGTATCAAGCTTATTAAAATTGGCGGCCATCTTAATGAACTTTTTAAAATAGTCGAAGTGGACACTCAGCAATAAAGAATCGGTCCTTGGTTTAGCGCCCAGTCTTTGCAGCAAACGAAAAAAGCTGTGCTTATAACTGGAAGTATAAATATCGCTTTCACTCATTACGATCATATAATACAGGTCAACCGCAGAAAGTGAATCTGTAGCCTTCATCCGCAAATTGATATTGCTCAGGTCGTGCAAAGTATTAATAGGCGTAACAAAATGCTGGATCGCTTTTTCTTTCAACTTATCCCTCAACCCGTTTGGTCCAAACATGGCGATGGGTGTGTCTTTCGCCTTAGATGTAATACGTTTGAAATAGGCTATCTCGGTTTGAACCAGCAATTTAAAATAACCAACACTGTCGTATCCTGCATCACCATCACCTACATATTTTTTAATACTTTCAACTGTTTTTTTCCCTTTTAAGATATCATCCAGGAAAGGAAAATACAAAAGTGCATTGGGTGTTTTGCTTAGTTCAACGATCGCCATTACCAGCGGGTTCTTATTGCGGTGCACCAGCATACCAACCTTTGAGCCCGAAGCCTGTGCAACAGAATAAATAGCTGTGGGATTAGACCGTGTACTTATTACGATCAAACTATCAGCGAATGGTTCATTGGTGTAAGGCTCGATGCTTTGTAAGATCTTATCCGGGTTAAGGGCAACGTATTTTTTGTAAATGATATTCTTGCTTTCTTTATAACCCCTGTTCTCCGGGAAGATCTCGGCATTTATTTTACCAACCTGGTAAGAAGCCTTTTCGATGTAGGGAGCCATACTGTTGCTGTCCAGGTTGGCATTCATTATCTTTTCAAAGTTCTCTATCAGCAATGGCGCATAAACCGGGTTAAGCTCTTTCGATTTCCACCCTTTCTTATAAGCCTTCACCACATTTTCAATATAGTTGAGGTACCTGATCTTTTGATTATTGGTGGGGATCTTGGTGTTGCGTTCTACAAAATCCTGCAGGTCATTGATCTTTCTTGTCATCACATCAGTAATAGCCAGGTTGATCTCGGCGTTATGGGTGGCCCTGATCATGCCATCCAGCTTACCATCCATTTTATCCAGTGAACGTTGTTCTTCATTGATACGGTCATGAAAAAGCTGCCGGTATATGGGTATGATGACCGAGTCCCCGTTTGCAAACACATTGGCAGAGGAAACCAGGAGTATAAGGAGAAATAAGTTCTTTTTCATAGTTCTATTCAACTGCAAAGATGCTGAAAATCCACGAGGCATCCATATTCTTAACATCCGGGAGAAAAATTACGCTCCATGTGCTGCTTTGGCTTAACAATTTGATAATACAAAACAAGCCGTAAACCGCTTTTGCTGTTGCTGTTAAAGACTATTTTTGCAGCGTATGAGTCTCACAAATACTGTTAAAAAAATATTAATTGCCGATGACGAACCCGATATCCTTGAGATCATTCAATACAATCTCCAGGGTGAAGGTTACGAAGTGATCACTGCAAGGAACGGCAACCTGGCGATCGACCTTGCAAAAAAACATCAGCCCGACCTCATCATTCTCGACATCATGATGCCCGGCAAAAATGGTATCGAAGTTTGCAATATCCTTCGCCTTCAGCCTGCTTTCAATGATACATTGATCATATTTCTCTCGGCTTTAAGTGATGAGGGTACCGAGATCAAAGGATTGGAAACAGGCGCAGACGATTATCTTACCAAGCCTATCAGCCCCAAGATACTGGTGAGTAAGGTGAACGCACTTTTCAGGAGGGTGACCAAAGAAGATACCGGCCTTTTACAGGTGGGTGATCTTACGATCGACAGGGAAAAATATATCATAAATTACCAAGGCAATAATATCATACTCGCCCGTAAGGAATTTGAATTACTCGCTTTACTGGCAGGTAAACCCGGGAAGGTCTTTCTCCGCAACGAAATATTGAACCAGGTTTGGGGAACCGAAGTAATTGTTGGCGACCGCACCATTGATGTTCATATCCGCAAAATAAGGCAAAAACTTAATCTTGATTGTATCACTACGGTGAAGGGAGTAGGGTATAAGTTCCAAATGTGAGGTTAGTTAATAGTCAATGGTTCATTGTTCATAGTAGGCGTTCACGAATGATAGTGAATAATTGATGGTTCATAGTTCATACTTAATTAATTTAGTACCTGCATTACTATGAACCAAATAACTATTAACCATTAACTAAAAGGTGCTTTCAAAAAAAAATATCTCGCCCCAGCAATTATCTGCATTAACGGCATTGGCGCTGGCCGTACCTATAACCATCGGCATTTATATTTTAGTGCCTGTGTGGTGGATAGCATTAATATCTTTTGGAGTGATCTTCCTGGGCAGCTTCGGTTTGATCCTATACACTTTGCAAACTTTTATTTACCGGAAAATAAAACTCATCTACAAATTCATTTATCAAACCAAGGCTAGTAAAAGAGAAGAATTCTATTATAAGAATATACTGCCCCAAAAGGGCATCGACGAAGTAAGGCAGGACGTGGAAGCATGGGCAGAGCAGCGTAAGGCAGAGATCGAGATGCTACAGCAGAATGAATCTTACCGCAAGGAATTTTTGCAGAACCTGAGCCATGAGCTAAAGACCCCGATCTTCGCCATACAGGGATATGTGGATACCCTGATCAACGGCGCTTTGGAAGACCCGGAGGTAAACAGGAAATTTTTGCAAAGCACCTCACGCAATGTAGCACGCCTGGCAAACCTGCTGGACGACCTTGATGCGATATCAAGACTGGAAAGCGGTGAACAGCTTTTAGTGAAAGACAGTTTTGTTATACAGGACCTCTTAAAAGAAGTGTACGAATCCCTTGCTATTAAAGCAGATGAAAAAGGTATAAAGTGCATCATAAAAAAGGGATGCGAATTGCCATTGACCATATTTGCAGATAAGGAAAAAATGCGCCAGGTATTCATTAACCTTATAGACAATGCCATTAAATATGGCAAACAGAACGGCATTATTGAATCAAGCTTTTATAAAGTTGATGGCGCCAGGGTGCTGATCGAGATAAGTGATGACGGCACGGGCATATCGGAAGAACACCTGCATCGCATATTTGAAAGGTTTTACCGCACCGACCTCGCACGAAGCCGAAAGGTTGGCGGCAGTGGGTTAGGATTATCTATTTGCAAACACATTATAGAAGCGCATGGCCAAACCATTCACGTGCGCAGTAAGGTAGATGTAGGCAGCACTTTTGGCTTCACCCTGCAGAGTAAAAAAGATTAGTTAGTTACCTGTCCCGCCTTTCAAATTTATTTTCCTTTTTTTTCCGGTTAGCTATCTTTTTTTTTAAGATCAATAAACGTTTCATGGAAAGAGGTCTTACAAAACATACGATCGGATGAGCTAATAGCAAGTAAAGGTTACGTTATCATGCATAGGAACTATTTCTTGTTTATTGATCCCAGGAACTGTTTTGCTTCCGCGGAAAGGCTGGTATTGTATAATTTGCCTTCAAGCAAGAAAGAAAAGTGCATGCAATCCGCATCATTCATCCTGAAATCAACTTCTTTCAAAACGATATCTTTTTTAAAAAAGTGGAGAGATCCGTCATAGCCGCATTTGAAGTTTTGGGTGCGGCCTGATTCCATATACCCGGATAGTTTTTCCAGGTCTTTCCTTTCCCTTAGTATGGTCACTTTGACCACGGGGTCGATACTGCCATCACCCTTAAAAAAACTGACAGCAACGCTGTCGGCGCCCAGCACCACTTCTTTTATACCCGTAGGCTTTGTGCAGGAAGCTATAAAAAAGACGATAGTGAGAAAGGCGTTTAAGCGGATCATTTTTATTTTGAAGATACAAAAGATCACATGGCCAACGCCGGATCAGCAGGAACCCCCGCATGGAATGCATACCAGCAAAGCACCAGTAAAAGGTTAGGGAATTTACTAACGCGGGAGAAACTTGTTTGTGTTATTCCACCGGCAATGGCATTGAAGCTGCAGGTGAGCAGGCTCCTCTTCATTGCGCCATCATATACTTTAAGCTCGCCGGAATTATTTTCATTAAAACTATAATAGTAATGCTGCCCGTCCAACTCCAGGTGGCTCATCCGGGCGCCATTCCTTTCCTGTTCTACTTCACCCATTTTAATACCGTATTCATTTTTGATGATCGTCCTCGGCGTGAGCGCCCCTTTCTTTTCAAAGAAGAAAAGGCGTTTGCCCATATTACTAACTACCCGGGCATTATCGGTATGTGTACTGAACGAAATACCTGCAAGGTTTTTATCATCTTCCCATAATTCATACGCTTCACCTGCATTACCCGATTTAACACTGATCAATTTCATAAAATACTTTTTAGATCTAAAAGATATGGGATGTAAAATAAAATGAATAACCATAACTATACCAGTGTGTATTAGTTTGTGAAAGAAATGTGCACAGTAACAATTTGGTAACATTAATTTAATATTTGACCTGCAACAAAAGGCCAGCTTTAAGAATAAAGCTGGCTCAAGCATGAGAAACTTGCTATTTGCGAAAGATTTTTAAAATTGATCCGTTTGCGAACCTGCTGCAATCTCGGTCTGTTATATTAACCCATCATTAAGGGAAGGTCAAGTAAACATTATCGATATGATCCCTGGTTATAAAATAAAAGCCAGTAAGGGTGTGTTTGATTGCGGCTATTTCAATGTTTTAAGTTAGAATCTTGTCCATCCTTTCCACCAGCTTGCCAAAGCACCCGATGGAGCAACAGCCCCAATAAAATTCGTTGGAATGAAGAACGGGTCGGCAACTTTTACATGAGTAAAAGAGGCCCTCGGTGTAATGGGAGCTACTATAGTACCTACGATACTTACAGCATTTCCAAAGGGGGTTGGATCCGGGGCAGCATAATTAAAAGGCTGAACAAATAAATTAGATGGTACAGTACCATTTAAAATAGTGTTGGCGAGAGCCGGTGTTTTAAAATAATTAACCAGGTCAGCAGTAGTATAAGCAGAGCCCGTGGATGCTGTATATTTAATGCTGTCTGTATTACCCCCTAAAAAATTATTGCCCAATATTAAGCCAACACCTACATTTCCGGAAGTTGCTGTACCTGTTGTACCATCAATATCAATACCTAAAGGCCAGCCGATTATTACAGAATTAAATAAAGACATTTCTGAATTTCTCCTGATATGCGCACCCGACCTGTATAATGAACTTCCGATATTAGATGTTGTGGCCCTTGGACCGATCGCTGTCATATTACTGAATACCACAGATGTTTTTGGGGTAGCCGTAGTTCCGCCGGCATTATTATCACTTTCAAATGATTCCGAACGTGATGCGTCAGCAATAAGAGAATCCCTTATGGATAACCCAAACTGTACTTTTCCGCTATACCCGTTATCAGTGTCAAAATCATCATCCTGTGTTTTAAAAGCTACCAGGTACCTGCAATTAACCGTACCCCCAAACCACTCAAATGCATCGTCCTTAGCCAAATAAGTTTGTACATTTTCAATTACAGTTTTGTTACCCACTGCTGCCATTGTTAAACTATTGATCTCTTTATCCGGCTGAAAAGCATAGCCGGCATATTCAATTCTTACATACCTTAATACGCCTGAACTATCGTCAGGTACCGGGGCAGGAACAACAACGTCGCCACTGCCGGCCAGTCCGTCACCGCTTGCATTATTAACACCACCTTCTACTTCAAACAGGCCCGGAGTTCCGTTAAAGCTTGTATTGATCGGGGCCTTACCACAAATAACGATACCACCCCAGTCCCCGCTTTGTGGATTAGGACTTGATGATGTGAAAATGATTGGCTCCGTTGCTGTACCGTTGGCTACTATTTTAGCGCCCCTTGTAACGATCAATGCGGCAACATCAGCGCCACTAAAAGAACCTTTGATCACGGTGCCGGCTTCAATGGTCAGCGTTTTATTATTGGCTATATAAACCAGCCCTTTTAAAACATAGGTATTAGCCTTACGGAAAATAGTATCCGATGTTATGCGGCCCTGTACAGTAATTGTTTGACCTGTAGTGCCGCCACCGCCACCGCCGGTAGGTACCAACACAATTTGCCCGTCTGTTTCAATTTTTCTACAGGCAGTATTACTTAATGCAACTATGGCTGTAAGAATTAATAAGTACTTTTTCATTGTCTGTTATGTTTTTAAGAATTTAGAATTTTATAGTGAATAGTTAATGCTGAAATTGAATGTGGTTCCAAACCTTCTTGTGAACCGGTACGCATCCGTATTTTTCTGAAAAGCATCTGAGTTGTTTGCATTTTGATAAAAATATTGTTTACGATTAAGTATATCAGAGACATTCATTTTGATCTCACTTTTGCCTTTAAGTATTTTTTTAGCTAACTGAAGATCAAGTAAAGGGCGGGGCGCTTCGTAAACGTCCGGCGAAGATGAACCCTGGGCCTTATCCCCTACCAGGAATATCCTTTCACCAATTACGTTGAACAACAGGGTTGCATTTAACCCATACTTAGGTAGGTCATATAACATACCCAGGTTAACTACATAATTGGATTGCCCCTGTAAGGTCCTGTCAATTTTTAAAGCAGTATCGGTGACCTTGCTTTTTATGATCGCCACATTCGATTGAAAAGTGAGGTTTTTTAATTTGGCAGTAATAAATTCCAGGTTTTTTCTGAACTCACCTTCTATACCGGTAGAGTATGCCTTATCAGCGTTTTGAAAATTAAAAGTACTTGCGCCGCCACTGCCTTCATTAAATATCTGTTCAATAGGGTCATTAAAATGCTTATAAAAAACCCCGGCACTGAATACTTCCCCCGGCTTGCTGTAAAATTCATAGCGCAGGTCCAGGTTTGTTATTTTAGTACGCTTCAGGGATGGATTACCGGTTACAGAAGCATTCAATTCAAAATCGTATAAATTGAGCGCTGTAAGCTCTCTTAATTCAGGTCTGATAACAGTTTGGGAAGCTGAAAAACGAATATTTGTCTTTGGATTTAATTTATACGTGGCATTCAACCCAGGTAAATAGTCGATCACTTTTAAATAGGTATGGCGGGGGTCCCATTTTTTAACACTGCCCACCAATTGATCAAAATGCTCGACCCGTAAACCCCACACCAGTCTTAAATTATTGAACAGCTCATTGTCAAATTGAATATAACCTGCATTTAAAATGGTGTTGGCCAGGTACCTGAAAGTGCTTCCTTTAATGGCATCAAAAGCAATTTTGTTATCTGTACCATTTCCGAAATTTCCAGGTGCAAAGATCTGGTCCGCAGGCAAAAGCTTCAGTGCATCATTATCTACGGGTAAATAATTGGCAAATAAATTAGCATCAAATAACCTGTCCCTGACCTGCAGCATATAACCGCCTTTTATAGTGTGTTTGTTTTTAGTATAGGTCAGATCTCCGCCTGCACTATATATATAATCATTCAGCATTTGGTAGATCCGGCTTCCACTTGCCTGTGATGTATTGTTGGATAATATGGCACGGTAAGGATTTGTGCTGCCTTTATCTTTAGAATACTGTAATCTTCTTTGATCAGGGTTATATCCGTCTAAAATAGTGAAAGCGCCGTTCCAGTTCAGTTTCAGGTTCTTTAATAAACCATGTTGCCCGGTAAGTTGTGTTGTAAAAAAAGTGTTTTGCTTAAAACTGAATTCAGCGGCACTTATATCTTCGGTGCGGGTATCATCTATACCATTTCTGCTGATGGTGCTGTTGGCTGTATTAACGCTAATTATACTTTTTAAAGAGATCTTATTTAAATTATTCAATTGTAACGATACACTTGCCAATGCTCCCAGCGTAGTATTTTGCAGGTACCTGGTATCATTAAAATTAATGTCTGCACCTTTAAAGATCCTGGGCGTTTCAAAATTATTATGCCTGTTTATGATCTCCTGCCTGCTGTTATTTTTGCGGTAGGTGATACCTAAAATAGCACCCAGGGTTTTACCGAATATTTTTTTGCTAAAGCCGCCGTTTATTTCAAAACCAACATTCAACGGTGCTGCCGTTTTTGAAGGCGACCATGCATTTCGCATAGTTTTGCCAAGTGCAGTTTTGCCGGCAGAACTCAAAGTATCAAAACGGCTTTTGGTGCTGTAGCCGGCGGGTAAATCCCGGGTTCCGTCATCTATGCCTAACCAATCTGTTTTTCCAGCTTTGTCTTTATAAAAATCTTTACCAATAGTTTGTGTGTTAAACCCGGAACTTAGCTGGACGTTAAAAAAATTTTTAACAGGTATATCTTTCGTGTTCACCTGTATGAGGCCACCGGCCCACTCGCCGGGATATTCCGGTACAAAAGCTTTATTAACAACGATATTATCTACCATGTTACTTGGCAGGATATCAAATGAAAAGGTTTTCCTGTCCGGCTCAGTGCTGGTAAGCAATATGCCATTTAACATGGCCTGATTATACCTGTCTGCAAGGCCCCTTACCACTAAAAATTTGCCTTCCTGTATACTGGTACCTGGCAGGCGTTTTAATACTTCGCCGGTATTTCTGTCCGGGCTTCTTCTTATCGCCTCTGCTGAAATAACAGAAGCAACAGTATTTGTATTCTTTTGAAAAGTGATCAGCGCATTTACGCTTTCTTTTCTGGCTGAAGTACTACGAACAACCACGCCTTCCCCGGTTTTTGATTTAAGATCAAGCGCTACATCGATATGGGCAATACCATCAGCCCCGGTTTCTACTTCATTTATTTCTTTGCCTTCGTAGTTGGTAGAACTGATTATCAGTGTATATTTTTTCCCCGTTTCAGCAAGCAACACAAAACGGCCGTCAAGATCTGTAGCAATACCTTTTCCTGTTTCCTTTAATAAGACAGAAACACCTGCAAGAGGACTACTGGTTTTAGCGTCAGTTATTTTGCCTTCGATTTTTCCTTTTTGTGCAAATGAAGAAGCTATGGAGAAGAAGAAAATTCCAATTATTATAAGAGGTCTCATGCCGTAATTATTTACAGCAAAATGACGATTTACATGTTATGGCAACATGAATGGAACGTTATGGTAAAGTTACCTGTGTGTTATGCGAATGTTACCTGTTGATCCGTCGAAACGTTAATCCGTTAATTCGTGGGGAGTTCAAATATTAAAGACTCTTCCAGGCTGCATACTGTTATACGGATTAACCAATTAACTAATTAACGGATTAACGATCAAAACCTAAATTGCAGCCTGCAGGTAAATACATCATCTTTAACATCTGTTGTGAACCCGCTCAATTGTGTTCTTTCGTTCCAGACCCTGGCGTAGTATAATACCAGTTTAATGTTCTCACTAATGTAGTTGATATAACCAATACCAAGTGTGGAGTATTTGATATTGGCTGATGAAAAACCTGTACCCGCAGCACCGATATCGTTTCCTTTTACTTTGCTGTTGGGATCATACCAATCGTATTTTACTACCAGCTGGTGGCTGGGAGAAAAGAGATGTTGTAAAAAATAAAAATAGGCGCCGTTAAAATTTCTTTGATGAAGGCCATCTGTTCCGGTGAGTAAGGCAACGGGCGTTTCAGGATTGCCTGCTGTTGCGGTTTGGGTGCCCGCGATCACTTCAGCTCTTAATTCAGTGAAGCGGTCATGCCCATTATTGAATTTCAATTGTGCATCAGCGCCATAATAATGCCGGGGAGATGTAGTGCCAATATTATCTGATGAGGAATCGACAACAACTTTTTTGATGCCGGCTGAATTCCCAGTAGTAAAAATATACTTTGTATTATTTTGTATCGCTCCATTTAATACAGATACGCCTGCAGATAGCTGGATGTTTTTATGGATGTTTGAAGGCTTTAAAGAAATGCGGCCGATAAGGTCTTTGCTGTTGTCAAATTCTCCTGTTGCATTGATACCCTGCCCGTTAAAAAAACCCAGGTCGATCTTTAGTTTTTTTAAGGGATGCTGCTGTTGTCTTACATCAAAGCTGATCATGGCCCCAAGGTCCCTTTCGCTTTTCATATGCAATTGGCTCATTCGTCCGCGTTCGGGGCTTTCCCTGTCGCTGCTGCTCAGGTTCACTTCGTACCCGAAGGGCCGGGCAAACATACCCATGGTGAAAGAGAATAGTTTGAACCTGTTTTCCATTATCCTTCCCCAAACATCCCTTACAGTGAAGCCACGTTCATTGGCATCAAACTGGCAAACGATCTGCACCCCCGGTTTTGTTTCCTTGCCAAAATGAACATAGTCGATACGCACACGACTGCGACGCAGCATGAAACGGTTGCTCACCTGGGCAGAAAAATCCCCGCCTTCAAAGGTTTTCACCCCCTTTGCCGTTGCCACCTGGAACTGTGGCTGGATATACCCGCCTATACGTAAATGATCGAATTTTTTATATACAGCGAGCATGCCCCTGCCTGTCTCCGTGGTAGTATCTACCATGTCCATTAAAAACTGGGCTTTTATTTGCTCTGATGATATGGCAAGTATCAACAACAAAAGGAGTTTTCTTAGCACGTAATATTATTTTCTGCAAGCTAATAAGAAATTTGTGTTACGTCAATGTTAAGTTATCATTACCATTTTTTGGAGTGAAAGCCCGGTCGTCATTAATTCTATTTTTGCCAAAATATATATCATGGGAGTAAATACAATGCTTAAAATATTTTTACCCAAGGACAGGGTATTTTACCAGTTATTCGAGAACGTAGCGGGTGTATTGGTAAAAATGGGCGACAAATTAAAGGACGTGGTAAATGAGCCCGACTTTGATAAAAGGGGCCAACTGATACAGGAACTGGAAGACCTTGAACACGTCAATGACGATTATACCCATACGATCTTCACCGAACTTGGAAAGAACTTCATAACACCGTTCGACCGCGAAGACATCCACTACCTGGCAAGTTCACTTGATGATATTGCGGATTATATTTATGCCTCTGCCAAAAAAATAAATTTTTACCGTGTCAATCCCAATGACATGGGCTTTAATAAAATGGCCGACCTTATTGCACTCGGCTGCAGGCAGGTTGATATTGCTGTGCGGGAATTGCGTAACATGAAGAACATGCGTTTGATCACGGATGCCCTGGTATCCATCAACAGCATCGAGAACCAGGCAGATGATATTTTTGACATGAGCATTGAGCGTCTCTTTGCCACAGAACCCGATGCAAAGGAAGTGATCAAGAAAAGAGAGATCTACCAGGTAATGGAAATAGTTACCGATAAATGTGAAGATGCTGCCAATGTAATAGAAAGTATAATTGTCAAATATGCTTAGCTGATTTTATGATTTGACGATTTGGTGAGAAGAGAATCATTGTAAATCACCAATCTTCAAATCTTCAAATTACCAAATCACCAAATCAGTTTTATGACCTTCCTCGTAATAATTATCATCTTAGCCCTCATCTTCGATTATATCAACGGTTTTCATGACGCTGCCAATTCTATTGCAACGGTTGTTTCTACTAAAGTGCTTACGCCAACGCAGGCGGTTCTTTGGGCAGCGGTCTTTAATTTTGTTGCCTTTTTTATTTTTAAAGATCACGGGGTTGCGAATACTATTGCTAAAACGGTAAAAACCGAAGAGGTATTCGGACATGATATGCTGGTGGTGATCTTTTCAGGATTAATAGCCGCCATTTTCTGGAACCTGTTCACCTGGTGGTTTGGTATTCCTTCTTCTTCTTCACATGCATTGATCGGTGCGTTCTCCGGTGCAGCCATTGCATATGGAGGTTTCAGCACGGTAAACTCCGACCCGGTCATTAAAACTGTAGCTTTTATTTTCCTGGCCCCGGTGATCGGAATGATCATCGCATTTATTATAGCGCTGTGGTTCATTCATTCTTTTAAGAAGGGCTGGATGCCAAAGATCATTGCATTTACTATTTTTCTTTTGGTAGGGCTCTTCCTTTATTACAACCTGGAACTTGACCCGGCAAAGCTGAAATCACATTATGAATCCTATGTTTCGCGGGTGGTCTTCCATGGCAAGAATTTTAAATGGATCTTACTGGCTTCCATATTGCTGATCATGGCAAGCTTCACCCTGTTCTTAAGTTCATTGAATGCGAACCGTGCCAATACCTGGTTCAAAAGATTACAGCTTGTTTCTTCAGCGGCATTCAGTATTGGCCACGGCGGTAATGATGCACAAAAAGTAATGGGCATCATTACGGCGGCATTGATAGCTTATGATCCTTCGGTATATAGCCTGGATAAAATGGAATGGTGGGTTCCGCTGGCCTGTTATTCTGCTATTGCACTGGGTACCATGAGTGGCGGATGGAAGATCGTAAAAACCATGGGCACACGCATAACCAAGGTAACCCCATTCGAAGGTGTGGCAGCAGAAACAGCGGGCGCTATTACTTTATTTGTGACCGAGGCATTAAAGATACCTGTAAGTACCACCCATACGATCACCGGTTCCATCATCGGCGTTGGCGCCACCAAACGCTTGTCAGCAGTAAGGTGGGGCGTTACGGTAAACCTGTTATGGGCTTGGGTGCTGACCATACCGGTCAGCGGTTTACTGGCTGCGATCATCTTCTGGATCATGCATTTCATTTTATAAATTCCCCGGCATAAACGACCCGAAAAATCATTCCTCATAGTGAATGATTTTTTGTTTTCTTTGTAATATGAATAAAATCTTAGTTACCGGAGGTTGTGGTTATATCGGCGCTCACACCATTGTTGACCTGATCGAAAACGGTTTCGAGGTCATCTCCGCGGATAATAATTCAAGGAGCAATGACATTATCCTGGCATCGGTAGAAAAGATAACAGGAAAGAAAGTCAAGAATTATAAAGTTGACCTTTGCATATATGATGATACCTATGCTATCTTCCAGGAGAACCCGGGCATAAGCGGCATCATTCATTTCGCTGCTTATAAATCAGTAGGCGAGTCTGTAAAGAATCCCTTGCTCTATTTTGAAAACAATTTGAACTCGCTCATCAATATCTTAAAATGCGCAGATGAGTTCAAGGTTGCTAATTTTGTTTTCTCTTCTTCCTGCACCGTTTATGGCAACCCGGATGAGATACCGGTCACCGAAGAAACGCCCATGAAAGCGGCGCAGTCCGCATACGGCGCTACCAAGCAAATGGGTGAGGAGATCGTCAGGGAAGCGGTTAAATGTAATACCGCTAATAAAGCCATCCTGTTAAGATATTTCAATCCTGTTGGTGCTCACCCTTCTGCATTGATCGGGGAACTGCCACTTGGTAAGCCCGAGAACCTTGTGCCCGCCATTACACAAACTGCTATTGGAAAATTACCCATGATGCAGGTATGGGGAACTGATTATCCTACAAGGGATGGCAGTTGCCTGAGGGACTATATCCATGTTTGCGACATAGCACATGCACACACACTGGCGCTTAATTACCTTATAGGGAATAAGAACGAAAGCAATTGTGACGTATTTAACCTGGGCACAGGGAATGGTTTTACCGTTCTGGAACTGATAAAAGAGTTTGAGAAAGCAAGCGCCGTAAAGTTAAATTACCGTTTAGGCCCAAGGCGTTCGGGTGATGTTATAGCGATCTATGCCAATAATGATAAGGCCAAAAGGCTCCTGGGTTGGGACCCAAAGTATGGATTAAGTGATATGCTCTCCACAGCCTGGAAATGGGAATTGAAATTAAAGGAGGATGAGAATTTATTCAGTACAAAAAAAGCTGACCTAAATTAAATTTGTGCTGTTTTTGTAGCACATGACATCAACAGCAATACCAAGGCTAGTGTTACAGTGGATCGGTTAAATAACATTATCAACCGTGTAAAGCTGCTTGGGTTAAAGTATTACACCATATCTGAAATATCCAACTAGCCAAAACTAAATATTTCTAAACATTGTGGGCAACTTTTCTATTCTCTTTTGCCGCCCTGCAAATCTTTCTTTTACTTTGCGCCCACGCACATAACGATTAACCCCTTTAATGTATGTTGAAAGAAATCCAGGTCTCAGGCAATAAAGATACCCGCAGTGGTTTTGGTGATGGTATTTTAGAAGCAGCCCGTAAAAATCCAAACATTGTTGCGCTTACCGCTGACCTTGCCGGCTCTTTAAAGCTGAACGGATTTATAAAGGAATTTCCTGAAAGATTTATCCAGTGTGGTATTGCCGAGGCCAATATGATGGGCATTGCGGCAGGGCTAACGATCGGCGGAAAGATACCTTATACCACCACTTTTGCAAATTTTTCTACCGGGAGGGTATATGACCAGATACGGCAGAGCATTGCCTACAGCGGAAAGAATGTTAAGATATGTGCTTCTCATGCCGGTCTTACGCTGGGTGAAGACGGTGCTACACACCAGATACTGGAAGACATCGGGTTAATGAAAATGTTACCGGGTATGACCGTCATCGTGCCTGCGGATTATAATCAAACAAAAGCGGCAACGATGGCCATTGCTGATCACCAGGGACCTGTCTACCTTCGTTTTGGCCGACCGGTATGGCCCATCTTTACTAGTGAAGCAGATTTTGTAATTGGTAAAGCACAGCAGTTCTCAACCGGTAAGGACATCAGCATTTTCGCCTGTGGCCATATGGTTTGGAAAGCGATAGAAGCCGGAAGGATCCTGGAAGAAAAGGGGATAAGTGTTGACCTTATCAATATTCATACAATAAAACCGCTTGATGTTGATGCAGTGATTGCATCAGTCAGCAAAACAGGATGCGCAGTCACTGCCGAAGAGCATAATATCATTGGCGGACTTGGAGACGCTATTGCGCAGGTGGCGGCAAAGCATCGTCCCATACCCATTGAATATGTTGGAACCAACGATACTTTCGGCGAAAGTGGTAAGCCGATGGAGCTGTTAAAAAAATATGGTTTGGACACTCCTGATATCGTTGCAGCAGCCGAAAAGGTCATGTCAAGAAAATAACCCGGTTAAACTTTTGAATTAAAAGCCAATCTTACGATTGGTTTTTTTATTTTTACTGCTCAACCTTATGGCCGAACATTTAGACGATAAAGAACTGTTGCTACAGTTCAGGGATCCTGCTTTTAAAGAAAGCAGCTTTACCCGTATTATAAAAAAATACCAGGAAAAACTTTACTGGCACGTGCGCC